>CAJYHU010000128.1 GCA_913774655.1 uncultured Luteibacter sp.
GTGCGCGCGCTTTCCCGATGCCGTGGCGTCGGCGGCGCTTCGCTACGCGCCGAACGATCTCGCCGACTACGCGTACGACCTCGCCCAGGCGTTCAGCCGTTTCTACGCGGCATGCCCCGTTCTTGGCGCCGACGTGCCCGCGGTGCGCGGATCGCGGCTGTCACTGGCGTTGCTGGCGCGCCACGTATTGACGCAGGCGTTGGAGCTTCTGGGTATTCGCGTGCCCGCACGCATGTAATCCACCGCATCGGCGGTTCATGCCACCCGGCCAGACCGCTTACCGTATCGATGCCCACGCCGCCCATCGCCGCGTCGACAGCGTGGCATCGGTGGATTGGCTGTTTTTCGTGGGGTTGCAGCCATCGGTGGGCAATATCGGCACGGTTGCCCTTGGCATCGTCACGGCGCGTTGTCGCGCTTGATCGGTTGTGACACATTCGATCATGAGCGATGTATGACGCCGGGGGCGTCATCCGTTCACGATCAGGGGAATCCTTCTTTCCAGGCCTTTTCGCATCGGCGAAGCGGTGCCGGCGACGTGTCGGCAGCGCCTGGGAAGGCATGCCTGCGATTTCGTCCATGCCATGCGTGGATGGAAGGAACGTCATCCGGCATCGAACCGGTTTGACGATGACGGCTCCGGACGGGTGTCCGGACCGGAGTAGTAGTGAGGTCTTGACGATCCACCGACTCCTTATAAGGAAGAAACGAAATGACCAACAAGCCTTCTCGTTCGACCCGCCTGACGCTGTCCGTCATGTCGCCGCTGCTCGTCGCCATGACGGGCGCCTTCGGCACCGCCTCGGCGGCGGACGTCACGCCGGCTCCGGCGCCGACCGTCGAAGTCGCGCAGACCGCGATCACGCCCGCCGACCTGGCGGCGGCCGTTGCCCAGCCGCTCGATGAGGTCGCCGTGGCCGTCAAGGAGCCGGTGAAGTGCACCTTCTACGATAACGGCGGCACGCATTGCTCCTTCTACAGCTCCGGTTCCGCCGGCTCCGGCTTCGCCGACTCGTCGATGGCCGAATTCAACGTCTGACGCGACACCGGACGGCCGCCCTCTGGCGGCCGTCCTCACGAGGGACTGACTTACGAGGTGCAAGGTGACGCTCGATCTTCTTCGCCTGATGGATATCTTCGACGGTCGCGACGATGCGGCCGAACTCATGGCCGAACTGCTCGACGAGCAGATGGCCTGCACACGCGCCAGCCTGATGAGCCTGCTGGCCACGGGCAAGGACCGTCCTGTCGCCGATGCCGTTTTGTCGGCTTACGGTCGGCTGGACCCGGTCATGCAGGCGCGCCTGCTCGCCAGCGCCGAATTCGGCGATGCCCTGGCGACGTGGGAGGAGGCCCGGCACAAGACCCGTGACGAACTCGAACGTGCCCTGGATCGGCTGCTCGAACAGATCCAGCGCGAAGATGCGTTGCATCGGCTTTCGCATGGTGACGTCGTCGCCTGGATGCGCGATGCGCCGGATGATCGCGTCATCAGCCCGATGGGAGACCGCGTCGCGATCCGGGAAAACGGTGCGTGGCGCCTGGAGCGCGTTCCTGGGCTCGATGGCCTGATCGCGGTGGATTTCGACAGCGCGCTCGCCCGCCGGCACGAGCCCGACAGCGGCACGCTGAGCCAGCCGTGCCTGGAGGTGAGCGCCGACGAACGGGAGCGCATCGTCGCCAAGCTGGCCGAGTCGCTGGAACTGATCGACGTATGCGAACCGCATTTCGGGCTGATGATCCGCAGCTTCGTGCGGCGCATCATCGTACGTAAGTCGGTGGAGCAGCAGGACGTCGAAACGGTCGACCAGAATTTCCGCGTCGGCTCGGAATCGAGGCCGCAGCAACCCGGGACGATCCGCCTGCTCAACCCCCAGCTCACGCAGAAGTCGTTCGTGGCCTGCATGGAGTCGATGCTCCACGAATGCGTGCACAACGTGCTGGCCGCCTACGAGCGCGGGCACGGCAAGTTCATGGACAGTGGCGTGGTCGTGCGCCCCGTGTCGCCATGGTCGGGCAACCCCATTCCCAACCATTCCCTGGCGCACGCCATCATCGTCTATTACGTCTGCCATCGCCTCTTCGACGCCATCCTGCGCTCGCCGGTGGACCTCCCCGCGTCCGAGCGCGCCGAACTGGAACGGCGCATGGGCGACTTTGGCGCCGGGTTCCTTATCGGGCAGCGACTGGCCGAGCAGTTCCTGCTCGACGAGCCGCCCACCGACGACTTCATCGCCGCCATCGATGGCATGCAGGCCTCGATGCGCGAGTTCTATGCGTCGGTCGACGCGACCCTGGAGGTGGCCTGATGTCCCGCCCGCTGATCCTTCATGCCGAGCCGAACGATCCCCTGCTCGACGCGATGCCCGACGCCGAGCACATGCCGGTGGATGCGCTGCTGCCGTACGTGCACCGTGCCGAGTGGCCGTCGGTCGTGCGCGCGGAATTTCCGGATGACGTGGTCCGTCGCTTCGCCGGCCGGCGGGTGATCAATCGCGGCTTTTCGTACAACGGCACGCGTCTTCGCGAAACGCTCGGCGAATGGGGTTGCCACGAACAATGGTGCCACCGGCTGTTGCAGCCGTTGTTCGACGTCGCCGGAGAGGTTGCGCACGATCCCGGCCTGAAAGGGGTCTCCCGATCGCGCCTTCCGTTGAATTCGCAGTGGTTCCTGCTCAGGCGCGAGCGCCCGGATATCCAGGTGCCGACCTTCGTCTATGCGTTTGGCGGCACGCGCGTCGACTTGCACGACTTCAAGAACCCGATGCAGAAGTCGATCTGGTCGCTGTTCGACTGGAAGGAGGAAACCCACCTTCCGGTGTCGGAGCAGCACTGGCATCGTTTCTTCGTCGAGCGACCGGTCGGCACGCCCGTGCTCATGCATTTTGTCGGCGATCGCGTGGGGTTCGTGTTTCCGCGAGGACCGATGTCCATCGACGAAGCGGCATTTCGCGAGCTGGCCGGATCGGTGTCGACGACCTTCCGTAGCCGGATCGGCGAAGTGCTCAGTTACGTAGAGGACGACGGGACCATCCGCTTCCATGCGTTCTCGCCCTACCTGCTTTCGGTGGCGCGCCAGCCGTCGTTCCGCGACGACCTGCGGGCGGCCTACGCGTGAGGCATGGGGCGTTGCAGCCGCCAGCCGAACGCCGAGATGCCCAGCCCGCCGACGACGGCGAACATCCAGCCGCCGTCGGTCATCGGCCTGAGCCCCGCGAGCGCACCGGGCGACATCAGCAGGCCCACCGCCACCACGCACAGGATCGCCACGGCGAGGCAGGCGAGCGTGGCTTCGGCGCGTTCGGAGACGTCCCTTGCGCGAAGGCCATAGGCGCGCCGCTCGATCTCCCGGGCGAAGTCGGCGCCCAGGTAGCTTGCCGGGGGTTCGGCGAGCACGTCGGCGATCAGGCGATAGGTGCCGTCGCCGCACGACATCGCGGCTTCCTGGCGCTCCCACGCGTCGGCGGAGAGGTCGGCGGGTCGGGTGTCGGGCGTCATGGTGTGCACTCCGGATGACGGATCAGCTGCTGGCGGAGCGCGAGGCGCCCGCGGAAGAGGTGGCTCTTGATCGTGCCGACGGGCATCCCGGTGACCCGCGAGATGTCGGGCAGGGTCATGTCCTCGAAATGGTACATGCCCAGCAGCGTGCGCTGTACCGGCGCGAGCGTGGACAGCGCGGCACGCACCTGCGCGCGGCGTTCCTCCCGCACGAGCGCCGAGGCGATGTCCTCGGCGTCGTCGGCCTGGTCGGCCGCGTCGTCGACGTCGGTGAACGCGTCGAGGGGTATACGCCGTTTCTCCAGGTGGCGAAGCCCGACGGACCAGGCGATGCGCGTCGTCCAGGTCTTCAGGCTGGCGTCGAAACGGAACGACGGCAGCGCGCGGTGCGCGCGCAGGAAGGCCTCCTGGCACAGGTCGCGGGCGTCCTCACGATCGCCGGTGAGACGATAGAGCACACGCCAGCAGGTTTCCTGGTGGGCGCGCACGAAGCGCTCCATGGCGCCCCTGCGTCCTTCCAGGATGTCCTTTACCAGTATCCGGTCGTCTTCCACGTCGCTCCTCCCGCGTCCTTCGATAGATACCGTCTGGCCCGTCGCGGTTGCAAGGCATCGGCATGCAACCGCGCGGCGGGACTACGTATCTATCTTCGGCAACACCGACCCGAGGATGGACCATGCAAGTGGATTTCACCGCTATCGCCGTTTTTGCTTGTCTCGCCTTCATCGTCAAGGCGTTCGTCGACGCATGGAGTCGTCGCCGCGTGCTGCGGGCTGCGCCGTCCGAAGAGGTGCTCCGCGCGTTCATGGAGGGCGAGGACCGGCACCGGCGTCTTGCCAGCCTCTATTGGGGCATCGTCGCCGTGGCCCTGGCGCTGGCCTTTGCGGGCATCGGGGCGCGCGGCGTGGACCATATCGATCCCGCTTCCGTCGCCCTCGTGCTCGCCGCGGTGGGTGCGTCCAACCTGGTGTTCTTCGCCATCTCCCGCCGCTTGTCGTAACGCGGCACGGTTCGCCGCGCGTCGGTGGGGTCGCCCAAGGGGGAAAGATGCTCGTCTATTACGTTGAACTGGCCGCGCGAAGCCTGCGCCGGACGCCGGTGGTGACTGCCTTCATGGTGCTCGCCGTCGGCCTGGGCATTGGCGCCAGCATGACCATGCTCACCCTCGTGCACGTCATGCAGCGCGACCCGGTGCCCGGCCATAGCAGCGAACTGTTCTATCCGCAGGTCGAACCGCGAAGCGCCACCGCTCGCACGAAAGACGCCGAGCCGCCGAGCCAGCTGACCTGGATCGACGCCACGAACCTGATGCGGAGCCGGCCGGACATCGAGCAGGCGCTCATGGTCGGGGGCAAAGTGGCCGTACGACCGCCACAAGGCCAGGGCATGGCCTTCTACGCGCAGGCGCGGTACACCTCGGGAGCGTTCTTCCATCTGTTTTCCGTGCCGTTTCGCCACGGTGGCGCATGGAGCCGGGAAGACGACGACATGCGTGCGCCGGTAGCGGTCATCAGCCGCACGCTGGCGGACCGGCTCTTCGGCGACGCCGACCCCGTGGGGCGGAGCCTGCGCCTGGAGGATACGAGCCTGCGCATCGTCGGCGTCATGGACACATGGCAGCCGTCGGTGCAGTTCTACGACCTGGCGCCGGGAGGGTACCGGCACGCGGACGAGGTGTTCGTGCCGTTGGGCACCGCGCGGCAGCGCGCGTTGCCCACCGAGGGAAGCATCGCGTGCTGGGGCAGCCCCGACCTCGACCACCTGGAAACCACCACGTGTACGTGGACCCAGTTATGGGTGCGCCTGCGCGATGCGGGCGAACGACGCGACTACCTCGATTTCCTGCGTCGCTACTCGCTGGAACAGAAAGCGGCGGGCCGCTTTGAGAGGGAGCCGAACGTGCGCCTGCGCAACCTGCCCGAATGGCTGGCCTACAACCGCGTCGTGCCCGGCGACGTGCGCCTGCAGACCCTGCTTGCGCTCGGGTTCCTGATGGTCTGCCTGGTCAACACCGTGACGCTGATGCTGGTGAGGTACCAGCGCCGTCGCGAGGAATACGGCGTGCGCCGCGCCCTCGGTGCGCCGCGCCGGGCGATCTTCGCGCAGTTGATCGTCGAGTCCGGCCTCGTCGGCGCGTGCGGCGGTGCCGCCGGCATCCTGCTCGCCGTGGCCGGCCTGTGGCTGGTCCGCAGCCAGCCGGCGGACTATGCGCACCTCGCGTCGCTGGACGTCGGCCTGCTGATCGCGACACCGCTGGCGGCCACGGTGCTGACCATCCTGGCAGGTGTCTTCCCGGCCTGGCGCGCGTGCACGATCACGCCCGCCCACGTACTCAAGCTCCAGTGAGGCACCCGATGAACCTTCCGCCCATGATCGCCGCGCTCAGGCACCACAAGGCGGCCGTCACGCTCATCGCCCTCCAGGTCGCCCTGACCTGTGCGATCGTCTGCAACGCGATCTTCCTCATCGCCTCGCACGCGCAGCGGCTGCACGTGTCCTCCGGCATCGAGGACGACGCGCTGGTCTGGGCGCGGAGCAGCGGCCTGCGCCGCGGCGACGGCGCCGACGCGCGTGCACGCGCGGACCTGGACGCCTTGCGCCATCTGCCCGGCGTTACCGCCGTGGCCCAGGTGAACACGCTGCCGCTGATGGGCAACGACTGGTCGGCCGACCTGGGCGTGACCGCCGGCGACGCCCAGCCGGCGGTGAACGGCGCGGCGCTCTTTCTCGGCACGCCGTCGTTCCTGGGCACCCTCGGCGTGCGCCTGGTGGAAGGGCGCGATTTCCACGCCGACGAATATGTCGACTATTCCCCGTTCGACGACACGCCCGCCCCACCCACGGCGATCGTCACCCGGCAGCTCGCCGCCCACCTGTGGCCCGGCCAGCCGGCCTTGGGGCAGCGGGTCTATATCGGCGCAGGATCCTCCCAGGGCGCGCTGGTGGTGGGTGTCGTGGCCGACGTGGCGCGCTCGGCGATTTCCGGCGGCACGAACGACCACGACGTGCTGTTCCTGCCTGTCCGCACGGTGGCCGGGCCCTATGCCCTGCGTGTCGATCCCACGCACCGCGACGAGGTGCTGCGCACGCTGCCCGCCGCCCTCATCGCGCAGGATGCCGACCGGATCGTCACCGACCGCGAGGCGTTCGTCGATACGGTGCACCGCTATTTCCACGACGACCGGGCCATGGTCTGGTTGCTGGTCACGGTCGTGGGCAGCCTTCTGCTGGTGACCGCGCTGGGCATCCTGGGCCTGTCGAGCTACTGGGTGCACCAGCGGCGCCGCCACATCGGCGTCCGCCGTGCGCTGGGTGCGACCCGGCGCTCCATCCTCACGTATTTCCTCGCGGAGAACATGCTCGTGGTGGGCCTGGGCCTGGCGATCGGTACGTGCGTGGCGATGTGGCTCAACCACTGGCTGGGCGAGCGCTACGAGGTGCCCCGGTTGCCGTTGTCGTGGCTCGGCATCGGCGCGCTGTTGCTCTGGGCGATCGGTCTCGTCGCCGTCTTCGGACCCGCGCGGCGCGCGGCGGCGCAACCGCCCATGTGGGTGATCCGCCAGTAACCGGCGTCGGCGAGGGGCACGTCGCACGGGGGCGACGGCCCGCTCGGCGGCGCATCGGCGAAACGCCGTTGAAGGCGCCCGCGCGCCGTTCCGCGCCTGTGCACGGCCAGCGTACCGCTGGCGGTGTTGCCACCCCGCGCCGGGCTTCGCTGCGGAACGCGCCTTCGCTCCGCGCACGCGGGTAGCGGGGGCGATGGGCCGTGTCATGAAGCCGTCGGCTTGGGCATACTCGGCCACCACGAAAGGCGAAGGGCGAGGCGATGACCGAGGAACGGCAGATCTGGCTGGGACGCGAAGGGCAGGAGTTCGGGCCTTATGCGGAATCCCTCGTGAGGCAATGGGTCGCGGCGGGGCAGGTGACCTACACCACCTTGGCCTGGTGCGAAGGCATGCCGGCGTGGCGTCCGCTGGGCGAACTGCTTGGCGTCGAAGCGCCCACGCCAGCCCGGCCGCCGTTGCCGCCGGGCCCACCCGACCTGCGCCCGGCGATCGATCCGGCCCGCGCGAGCCTCCCCGAACCGCCGTCGATGCACTGGTTCCTGGTGCTGGTGCTGTGTTTTCTCACTCTTGGCGTGTTCGGCATCGTCTGGCCCTTCATCCAGGCGGCGTGGGTGCGGCGGGTCGATCCGCGGAGCAAGGCGATCCCCTGGCTCGTCGCGGCGCTGGTGGCGACCCTCGCGTATTGGGCGGTCGCCCTGGCGTCGGGCATCGCCGGCGCGTTCGCCGGCAACACGGATGCGGTCATGTGGGGCCCGATGATGTCGCTGGGCACCACCCTCAGCCTGCTCCAGTTCGCCTTCATGGTGCTGGCGTATTTCAGCATGGCCGGGTCGCTGCGCCGCGAATTGCCCCGCTACGGCCTCGTGCCGCAGATCGGCGGCGTTACGTTGTTCTTCTTCACCATGCTCTATTTCCAGGGCCAACTCACCTGGATCGCGCAGTGGCGCCAGACCGGCAAGACCCAGCCTTCGGCACCGAAGGTGGTGTTCTGGATCCTCGGCTGCATTCCGTTCGTGCTGGGCCTGCTGATGCTCCTTACGGTCTTCGGCATGCTGTACTCGTCGGGCGGCGTAAAGTTCTAGCCGGGCGAATCGGCTACAATTCCGTTTTGCGCGCGAAACTGCCATGACCCTCCACCGAGACCACCGCGGATGACGCCGGGCACCCTTTTCGTGGTCGCCGCGCCGTCGGGCGCGGGTAAGTCGACGCTGGTCAACGCCCTGCTCGAGCGCGAGCCGCAGATCTCGCTGTCCATCTCGCACACCACCCGGCCGCCCCGGCCGGGCGAGCAATACGGCCGGCACTACTTCTTCGTGGAACGGCCCGATTTCGAGAACGAAATCGCCGAGGGCATCTTCCTCGAGCACGCCGAGGTGCACGGCAACCTCTACGGCACCTCGCGCACGGTGGTCGAGGAAAAACTCGTCGCGGGCGCCGACGTGTTGCTGGAGATCGACTGGCAGGGCGCGCGCCAGGTGCGCCAGGGCAAGCCCGACTGCGTCAGCGTATTCATCCTGCCGCCGTCGCGCACGGAACTCGAACGCCGCCTGCGCGGTCGCAATTCCGATGCGCCCGACGTCATCGAACGCCGCCTGTTCAATTCGCGCGAGGAAATCGCCCATGCGCATGAATTCGACTACATCATCGTCAACGACCGCTTCGAGGATGCCCTCGCCGACCTCCAGGCGATCGTCCGGGCCGTGCGCCTGCGCGCGCCCCTCGAGGCCCTGCGTCACCACGAGCTGATCCAGGAGCTGATCGCCCCATGACCGACGACGCCATCGTCCGCGTGCGCGGACTGACCACGGTCCTCAACGGCAAGACCATCTTCGACTCGCTCGACCTCGACATCCCGCGCGGCAAGGTCACGGCCATCATGGGCCCCAGCGGTACGGGCAAGACGACCCTGCTCAAGCACATCACCGGGCAGATGCGCGGCGATGCGGGCAGCGTGGAGGTCGACGGCGAAAACGTGCCGGCGCTGTCGCGCGAGCGGCTGTTCGCGCTGCGCGAGCGCATCGGCTACCTGTTCCAGAACTCCGCGTTGCTCACCGATTTCGACGTCTTCGAGAACGTCGCCTTCCCCCTGCGCCAGCACACCCGGTTGCCGGAGGAGCTCATCCGCAACATCGTGCTCAACAAGTTGCAGGCCGTGGGCCTGCGCGGCGCGGCGCGGCTGATGCCGACGGAACTCTCCGGCGGCATGGCCCGGCGCGTGGCGCTGGCACGGGCGATCGTCTTCGACCCGGCGCTGATCCTCTATGACGAGCCCTTCGTCGGCCTCGACCCGATCGCGCTCAATCAGGTGCTGCTGCTCATCCGCACGCTCAACGAGACGCTCGGCATCACCAGCGTGCTGGTGGCCCATGAACTGGCGGCGGTGCAGAAAGTGGCCGACCACGTCTACCTCGTCGCCAACGGCAAGGTGGTGGCCCAGGGCTCGCCCGACACCCTCGCCACCGATGGCTCGCCGTGGACGGCGCAGTTCTTCGGCGGCCAGGCCGACGGCCCCGTTCCCTTCCAATACCCCGCGGGCGACTACGCCACCGCGCTGGGCTTTCCCGGAGGCAAGGCATGACCACCCGGGACGACAACGTCGTCACCCGCAGCCTCGCGCAGATCGGCGCCTGTGGCCTGTTCCTCGTCACGTTGCTGCGTGCCATCCCGCGCAGCATGCGCCACGGCCGCGAGACGATCCGCCAGATCTGGTTCGTCGGTGCGATGAGCCTGACCATCGTCATGACCTGCGGCCTGTTCGTGGGCATGGTGCTGGGCCTGCAGCTCTACGACGTGCTGTCGATCTTCGGCGGCACGTCGGCCACGGGCACCGTGGTGGCCATCGCGATCTACCGCGAACTGGGCCCGGTGGTCACCGCGTTGCTGTTCGCCGGCCGTGCGGGCACCTCGGTCACCGCCGAGATCGGCCTGATGCGCGCCACCGACCAGCTCGATGCCATGGAAATGATGGCCGTCGACCCGGTCGCTTACGTGGCCGCGCCGCGTTTTCTTGCGGGTGTCGTCGCCTTGCCGCTGCTCGCGATCGTGTTCTGCGCGATGGGCGTGTTCGGCGGCCACCTCGTGGGCGTGACCTGGCTGGGCATCGACAACGGCACGTTCTGGTCCAACATGACCGCCGCGGTCGATGTCCACAAAGACATCATCGACGGCGTGCTGCTGAAGTCGATCGCCTTCGGCATCGTCGTGTCGCTCATCGCCGTGTTCCAGGGCTACACCACGCCCCCCACCAGCGAAGGCGTCGCCTACGCGACCACGCGCACGGTGGTGGCGTCCTCCATCGCCATCCTGGCGCTCGACTTCGTCCTTACCTCGTTCCTGATCTGAGGACGCCATGACTTTTTCCCTTTCCGCATTCCACACGAGGATCGTGCCGTGACCCAGAGACGTTCCTATGCCGTCGGCACCGGCCTTTTCATCGTGCTGGGCTTCGCCGCCCTCGCTTACCTGGCCACCCAGACCACCTCGGTGGCCAACACCACGCGGGGCGACACCTATGACGTGACCACCCGCTTCGCCAACGTGGGCCAACTCAAGGTGCGTGCCCCGGTGAAGGTGGCCGGTGTCCGCGTCGGTTCGGTCGAATCCATCGACCTCGTGCCGGGCAAGGAAGAAGCCAGGGTCACGCTCGCCATCGACGAGAGCCACAAGGACATCCCGCAGGATTCCGTCGCCACCATCTACACGAGCGGCCTGCTCGGCGATCAATACGTCGGCATCCAGTTCGGCCAGTCGAAGACGCCGGTGAAGGCCGGCGGCGAGATCGGCCTGACGCGTCCGGCGCAGCAGCTCGAAGAGATGATCGGCAAGTTCTTCGGCGGCGGCAGCGCCCCGGATCGCCTGGGCGGCACCTATCACGTGACCGGTGATTTCACCAACATCGGTGGCCTCCAGGCCGGCGCCGCGGTGAAGATGGCGGGCGTGCCGATCGGCAGCGTCGAGTCGGTGGTGGTCAAGCCCGGTGCGGTACAGGCCACGGTCACCCTTGCCATCGACAAGCGCTACTCCCAGATCCCGAATGATTCCTCGGCCGCGGTGTTCACTAGCGGTTTGATCGGAAGCCAGTATGTTGCCATCCAGCCTGGCGGGTCCCCGGAATACCTGTCCGAAGGCGACCAGTTCGTACTCACGCAGTCCGCGCTGCAGCTGGAAGACCTGATCGGTAAGTTCCTGGTGAACGGTTCGCCGAGCGACAACAAGAACGGTGGCGCCCAAGGCGGCACCCAGCCCGACAACGCCGGCAAGAAATAAGCCCGGATCAGGAGACCTCATGCTGCGCCAGCTTTCTTTCACCATCGCGCTTTCCCTGGGTGCGGTGATCGCTGCTCCCGTTTTCGCCCAGGACGCCGCGCCCGCCGCGGCCACCCAGGGCCAGTCGCCCCAGCAGATCGTGCAGACCATCTCCGATGACCTGGCCAAGGCGATCGAAGGACACCAGCAGGAGCTGAAGAACGACAAGGAGAAGCTGATCGCGGTTATCGACGACACCTTCCTGCCGCACTTCGACATCGACTACGCGTCCATCCTGGTGCTGGGTCAGAACGCCAACAAAGCATCGCCGCAGCAGCGCCAGCGCTTCGCGAAGGCGTTCTACAACTCCATCACGCATCGCTACGCCGAAGGTCTGCTCAACTACACGCGCGGTCGCGTGAAAGTCATGCCGTTCACGGGCGACCTCAACAAGACACGTACCGTGGTGCGTACGCAGGTCATGCTCGACGACGGCAAGTCGGTGTCGGTGGATTACGCGTTCCGCCAGAGCAAGAGCGGCGATTGGAAGGCCTACGATGTGATCATCGAGGGCATTTCCTACATCACCAACTACCGTAACCAGGTCGACGCCGAGATCAAGAAGGAGGGCCTCGACAAGCTCACCGCCGATCTCGAGCAGAAGGGCGGCGCCGCCATCGACGAGATGACGCAGGATACGGGCGCCAAGAAGTGAGCCAGCCGGCCTTCCAGCTGAGCACTCCCGCACCGGATACCCTCGCGGTATCCGGTGCGCTCACCTTCGATACGGCGTCGCGTGCGTTGGATGCCGGTCGTACCGAGCTGGATCGCGGTGCGCAACACGTACTCGATCTGGCCGGTGTCACCCAGGCCGACAGCGCCGGGCTCGCCACCGTACTGGCGTTGCTGGCACATGGTCGTGCCAAAGGGCGCGACGTAACCGTGGCCCATGCCCCCGCCGGTCTTCAGGCGCTGGCGCGCGTCTCCGGCGTCGATAGTCTGCTCTGAGCGTTCTGAGCTGCCGAAACGAAAGGGCCCTCGGGCCCTTTTTTCATGCGTGCGAATCCTTCGGCTAGCGAAAACGAAAGACATCCTGCCCGGTGGGAGCGGATCGCCTTGCCGCCGGCTCGGACGGTGAGGCCCGAGCCTTCGGTGTCCACCCTCGAGGCG
>CAJYHU010000129.1 GCA_913774655.1 uncultured Luteibacter sp.
TTACGGCCGCGGCCCCGTCCGCGAGCCCACGAGGCGGCCATGGCGAGTGTCGCCATGCGCCTGGCCAGGCGGGCTCAGACCTCGACCGACGCCGCGTGCTCGCGGGTGGCCGAGAAGCGCACCTGCGGCCAGCGCTCCTGCGCGAGCTGGAGATTGACCCGGGTGGGCGCGAGATAGACCAGTTCGCCCGCCGCGTCGATCGCAAGGTTGGCGGCGTTTTTTTCCTTGAATTCCTCGAGCTTCTTCGCGTCGTCGCAATGGATCCAGCGTGCCGTTGCGACGCCGACCTGCTCAAAGCTCGCATCGACGTTGTATTCGTCCTTGAGCCGGTAGGCCACCACGTCGAACTGCAGCACGCCGACCGCGCCGAGGATGAGGTCGTTGGACATCAGCGGACGGAAGAACTGCGTGGCGCCTTCCTCGGACAGCTGCGCGAGCCCCTTCTGCAACGCCTTCATCTTCATCGGATCGCGCAGGCGGGCACGGCGGAAGAGCTCCGGCGCGAAGTTGGGGATGCCGGTGAACGACAGCGGCTCGCCCTCGGTGAAGGTGTCGCCGATGGTGATGGTGCCGTGGTTGTGCAGGCCGATCACGTCGCCCGGGTAGGCCTTCTCGACGATCTCGCGGTCAGAGGCCATGAAGGTGAGCGCGTTGGCGATGCGCACTTCCTTGCCCGTGCGGGTCTGCTGCATCTTCATGCCCGCGGTGTAGGTGCCCGAGCAGATCCGCATGAACGCCACGCGGTCGCGATGGGCCGGATCCATGTTGGCCTGGATCTTGAAAACGAACCCGGAGAGTTTTTCTTCCTCGGGCGCCACCTCGCGCGTGAGCGTCTGTCGCGAACGCGGCGCGGGGGCGTGCTCGACGAAGAAGTCGAGCAGCAGCTGCACGCCGAAATTGTTGACCGCCGAGCCGAAGAACACCGGCGTCTGCTTGCCGGCCAGGTAGGCCTCGACATCGAACGGATTGGACGCGCCCATCACCAGTTCGAGCTCGTCGCGCAGGTCGTTGAGGGCCTCGTCGCCCAGCCGCGCGGCGAGGTCAGGGTGGTCGAGGCCCTTGAAGATGGTGGAATCCTGGCGGGTGAAGTTCTTGCCCGGCTCGAACACGTGCACTTCGTCGAGCAGCACGTGGTAGACGCCCTTCAGGCGGGAACCCATGCCGATCGGCCAGGTCAGCGGGGCGCAGGCGATGCCCAGCACGGACTCGACCTCGTCGAGCAGTTCGATCGGCGAGCGGCCCTCGCGGTCGAGCTTGTTGATGAAGGTCATGATCGGCGTGTCGCGCAGGCGGCAGACCTCCATGAGCTTGATCGTGCGCTCCTCGACGCCCTTGGCGCAGTCGATCACCATCAGCGCCGAATCCACCGCGGTGAGCACGCGGTAGGTGTCTTCGGAGAAGTCCGCGTGGCCCGGGGTGTCGAGCAGGTTGACGATGGCGTCGTCGTAAGGGAATTGCATCACGGAGGAGGTGACCGAGATGCCGCGTTCCTTTTCCAGGGCCATCCAGTCGGAGGTGGCGTGGCGGGCCGCCTTGCGGCTCTTCACCGAACCGGCCATCTGGATCGCGCCACCGAACAGCAACAGCTTTTCGGTCAGCGTGGTCTTGCCCGCGTCGGGGTGGCTGACGATCGCGAAGCTGCGCCGGCGCCGGGTTTCGGTGAGGTGTGAGGCCATGGATGCGAGGAGTGTCGATGGGGCTAACCGTCTATTCTAGCGCGGATTTGCCCCCGGCCGGCGTCCATCGGCGCCACGTGCCTGGGGGTGTCGGGCTTGGCCGCGGCGGCCCCGTGGGATAGTCTCCCGCGATTCGACCGTCGCGCCGCGAGGCGCGGCCGTTCCACGTCTTCGAACCGGTACCCAGACACATGCAGGACACCCACGACCAGGGGATGCGCGACCCGGGCGGCTACGCCCCCGACGCCGTCGAGACCGCCGCCCAGCGCTTCTGGCAGGACACCCGCGCCTTCGAAGTGACCGAAGACGCCGGCAAGCCGAAGTTTTACTGCCTCTCGATGTTGCCCTATCCGTCCGGTGCGCTGCACATGGGCCACGTGCGCAATTACACCATCGGCGACGTGATCAGCCGGTTCCAGCGCCAGCAGGGCAAGAACGTGTTGCAGCCGATGGGCTGGGACGCGTTCGGCCTGCCGGCCGAGAACGCGGCCATCAAGAACAAAACCGCACCGGGGAAGTGGACCTACAAGAACATCGAACACATGCGCGAGCAGCTCAAGCGCATGGGTTTCGCCTACGACTGGACCCGCGAGGTCACCACCTGCCGCCCCGAGTATTACCGCTGGGAACAGCAGATGTTCACCCGGCTTATGAAGAAGGGCCTGGTCTACCGCAAGAACAGCGTGGTGAATTGGGACCCGGTCGACCAGACCGTGCTGGCCAACGAGCAGGTCATCGACGGCAAGGGCTGGCGCTCCGGCGCCACCGTCGAGAAGCGTGAAATCCCGCAGTGGTTCCTGAAGATCACCGCCTACGCGCAGGAACTGCTCGATGGCCTGGACACGCTCCCGGGTTGGCCGGACGCGGTCAAGACCATGCAGCGCAACTGGCTGGGTCGCTCTCAGGGCCTGGACATCACCTTCGACGTCGAAGGCCAGGCCGAGCCGTTGACCGTGTTCACCACCCGGCCGGACACCCTGATGGGCGTCTCCTACGTGGCCGTGGCCGCCGAGCACCCCATCGCCGTTCGCGCGGCCGAAAGCGACGCCGGCCTCGCGGCCTTCATCGAAAGCTGCAAGTCCGGCGGGGTTTCCGAGGCCGAGCTGGAAACCCAGGAAAAGCGGGGCTACTACACCGGCGTGGACGCGATCCACCCGATCACCGGCGAGAAGGTGCCGGTGTGGGTGGCCAACTTCGTGCTGATGGGGTACGGCACCGGCGCCGTCATGGCCGTGCCCGGCCACGACCAGCGTGACTGGGAATTCGCCCAGGCGTATTCGTTGCCGATCCGCATGGTGGTCGTCGATCGCGGCGTGCTCGACGCGCTGGCCGAAATGGCGCGCGACCTCGGCAACGGCGAGTCGGCCGACGCCACCCAGAATGCCCTGGACGGCGGCCAGACCGACGCCTATGCCACCTCCGCCGCGGTCGAGACCGTGCGCTCGTTCGAAAGCGACATCCAGCAGGTCGGCGCCTACACCGAGCACGGTTACCTGGTGAACTCAGGCGACTTCGATGGTCTGGATTTCGACGCGGCGTTCGAGGCGATCGCCTCGCGTCTGGAGGCCGCCGGCCGGGGCGCGCGCCGGGTCAACTGGCGCATCCGCGACTGGGGCGTCAGCCGCCAGCGTTACTGGGGCTGTCCCATCCCGGTCATCTACTGCCCCACCTGCGACGCAGTGCCCGTGCCGGAAGACCAGTTGCCGGTCGTGCTGCCCGAGGACGTCGCTTTCTCGGGCGTGCAGTCGCCGATCAAGGCCGACCCCGCGTGGCGCAAGACCACCTGTCCGTCATGCGGCGGTCCGGCCGAGCGCGAAACCGACACCTTCGACACCTTCATGGAATCGAGCTGGTATTACGCGCGCTACACCAGCCCCGGTGCCGACGCCCAGGTGGACGAACGCGCCAACTACTGGACGCCGGTCGATCAATACATCGGCGGCATCGAGCACGCGATCCTCCACCTGCTGTATTTCCGCTTCTACCACAAGCTCATGCGCGACGAAGGGCTGGTGAACAGCGACGAGCCGGCCACCAACCTGCTCTGCCAGGGCATGGTCATCGCCGAAACCTACTTCCGCAAGGAAGACGACGGCTCCAGCACGTGGTTCAACCCGGCCGATGTCGACGTGCAGCGCGACGAGCGCGGTCGCATCGTGGGCGCCACGTTGCGCGACGACGGCCGGCCGGTGGAGATCGGTGGCACCGAGAAGATGTCCAAGTCGAAGAACAACGGCGTGGATCCGCAGGCGATGATCGCCCGCTATGGCGCCGACACGGTGCGCCTGTTCTCGATGTTCGCCGCACCCGCCGACCAGTCGCTGGAGTGGAACGAGGCCGGCGTGGAAGGCATGGCGCGGTTCCTGCGCCGCCTGTGGCGCGACGTGGCCGCGCACGCCGAGAGCCGGCCCGAGGCGGGCGAGGGCGATGTCCTCGCGCGCAAGACGCTGCGGCGCCAGCTGCACGAGACCATCCAGAAGGTCACCGACGATATCGGTCGCCGCCAGTCGTTCAATACGGCGATCGCGGCACTGATGGAACTGCTCAACGCGCTGGGACGCTTCGACGACGCCAGCGCCGGCGGCCGGGCGCTGCGCCAGGAGGCGTTCACCGCCGTGG
>CAJYHU010000130.1 GCA_913774655.1 uncultured Luteibacter sp.
CGTCGACTAAGCCTGGCCGGCCAGGTATGAGCGGAATGATAGGCAGGCTTGCAGAGTTTGCGCTTTGTGAACGCCCCGGCAACCGCGACAATGGCCGCTTGCCGACCCCGAGGTTCCCATGTCTTCCGCCGCCGACGCTCCCACCGATTCGATCGCCATGCCCCGCACGCGCGATTGGCGAACGGGCACCGAACTGGTGGCCCTCGGCGCCATCTGGGGCGGCTCGTTCCTGTTCATGCGCGTGGCGGCCAAAGATTTCGGCCCGTTTCCGATGGTGGCGACCCGCCTGCTGTTCGGCTCGGTGATCCTGCTGCCGTTGTTGTGGCGGGCGCGGGCGAGCCTCCGCCTCGCCCACCTGTGGAAGATGCTCGCGCTGGGCGCCCTGAGCGCGGCCATTCCCTTCTCGCTGTTCGCCTGGGGCGCCGAGCGCGCGCCCGCCGGCATCGGCGCCATCGCCAACAGCATGACCGTGTTGTTCTCGGCCTTGGTCGCTTTCGTCGGTTTCGGCGAGAAGATCGGCACCCGCAAGGCCATCGCGCTGGTGGCGGGCTTCGTCGGCGTGGTCATCCTCGCCAGCGGGCGTACGGCGGGCGACAACGTGGCGCCCGCGGCGTTGGCCGGAGCGGCGGCGTCGTTTTGCTACGGCCTGGCTGGCAACCTCATCAAGAAGCACCTCGCCGACCTCGCCCCGACGGCGGTCGCCGCGGGCTGCCTCCTGGGCGCGGCGCTGCTTACCACGCCCCTGGCCGTGGCGACCTGGCCCTCGGCACCGATCCCCGTCACCTCGTGGGCGGCGGTGATTACGCTCGGCGTGCTCTGCACCGGCCTGGCCTATGCGTTCTACTTCCGCCTGATCCAGCGCATCGGTGCGCCCCGGGCCGCGACCTCGACCTACCTCGTGCCCCTGTTCGGCGTGGCCTGGGCGTGGATGTTCCTCGGCGAAGCGTTGACCCCCAGCATGGCGGTGGCGGGTGCGATCATCCTGGGTAGCGTCATCTTCAGCCAGAAAAGCAAGGGCTGACGGGGCGCTTTCCCTCGACGGCCACACCGTGGAATAGTCTGGGTTTCCGTCGCTCCACCTGGGGATCCGCATGACCCGACTCCGTTACCTCCTCGCCTTCGGCGTATCCAGCTTCGCCTTCGGGCTCGCCGCCCAGGCCCAGGACACGCCCCCGGCGCCCGCCGCCCAGGGCCGCCCGGCGGCGCTGGCCGATTTCGACACCTACGTCGACGCCGCCCGCAAGCAGTTCGATGTGCCCGGCATCGCGGTGGCCATCGTCAAGGACGGTCGCGTGGTGATGGAAATGGGCTCGGGGGTGCGGCGCCTCGGCGAACCGGCGAAGGTCGACGCGCATACGCAGTTCGCCATCGCCTCCAACACCAAGGCCTTCACCGCGGCCTCGCTGGCGATCCTGTCCGACGAGAAAAAGCTGGACATGAACGACCGGGTGATCGACCGCCTGCCGTGGTTCCAGATGTCCGATCCCTACGTCACCCGGGAGATGCGCCTGCGCGACCTGCTCGCGCACCGCAGCGGCCTGAGCCTGGGCGCGGGCGATCTGCTCTATTGGCCGGCCACCACCTACAGCACGGAGGAAGTGGTGCAGCGCCTGCGCCATGTGCCGCTGACCAACAGCTTCCGCGCGGAATACGCCTACGACAACATCCTCTTCGCCGTGGCCGGGCTGGTGATCCAGCAGGTCTCCGGCATGCCTTACGCGCAGTTCGTGCACGACCGGATCTTCGCGCCGCTGGGCATGACCGAATCGCGTATCGACGCCCCGGATCACATCGGTCCCGACGACGACGTCGCCACCGGCCACGCCAAGTTCAACTTCACCGACCTCAAGCCGGTCGACCCGATGTCGTGGCGCAACAACGAAGCGGCCGGCGGCATCTACGCCAGCGTGCACGACCTCGCCAAGTGGATGACGATGCAACTGGCCGGCGGCACCTACACGGACGCCAACGGCAAGGAGCAGCGTCTGTTCTCGGTGGAGCGGCAGAAAGAGATGTGGTCGTTGATTACGCCCATCCGCATTGCCGAACCCAGCGTGCCGGAACTGAAAGCCACCCAGCCCAACTTCTCCGGTTACGGCGAAGGCTGGTTCGTGTCCGACTACCGCGGCCACAAGCTCGTGTGGCACACCGGCGGGTGGCCGGGCATGGTCTCGCGCCTGACCCTGGTGCCCGACCTGCACCTGGGCATCGTGGTGCTCACCAACCAGGAGAGCGGTGCGGCGTTCCAGGCGGTGACGATGCGGGCGCTGGATGCCTACATGGATGCCCCGCGCACGGACTGGATCGCGGCCTACGACGCGGCGGTGAAGAAGTCGCAGTCCAACGCCGACGACAGCATGAAAAAGCATGAGGCGGCGCGGCAGAAGGGCGCGAAGCCGTCGCTGCCGCTTGATGGTTACGCGGGCACCTACCGCGATCCCTGGTACGGTGACGTGCTCGTGGAAAAGCAGGGCGGCAAACTGGTCATGCGCTTCACCCGCACCGCGCAGCTCACCGGCACGCTCGAACCCTGGCAGCACGACACCTTCATCGCGCACTGGAACGACCGCTCGCTCAACGGCGACGCCTTCGTGAACTTCGCGTTCGATCCCGACGGCAAGGTCCGCGAGATCCGCATGGAGCCGGTGTCGCCGCTGACCGATTTCAGCTTCGACTTCCAGGACCTCCGCCTGGCCCCAGTGAAGAAAGACAAATAAACCCCACCCCCTCCCGCGACGGGAGGGGGCCCCGCACGCGTCAGTGCGCCGCGTCGGGCTCGGTCGCGGCGCCCGGTCCGGCGGCGTCCTGCGGCACCGAACGCAGCACCAGGTCCTGCGGCCGCAGCAGCGGGATGTTCGCCGCGCGCAGGCGGGCGACGATGTCAAACAGGAGGTCGCTCTTCACGCCCCCCGCATCGCGGGGGCTGCCGACGTAACAGATGACCAGGAACGTCATGGCGGTATGGTCGATGTTGTCCATCATCACCAGCGGCGCCGGCGTTTCCGCCACGGAAGGGTGTTCGCGCATCGCCGCGAGGATGTGCTCGCGCACCACGACAGGGTCGGTGTCCAGCGGCATCGGCAGCTTGGTCATGACGCGGCCCTGCGGGTTGGACATCGTCATGTTGCGCACGGGCTTGGTGATGAACGACGAGTTCGGCACGATGATGGTCGAGCGGTCGGCCACCTGGATCTCGGTGGCGCGAACGTTGATGCGGCGGATGTCGCCTTCGGCATCGTCGAGCACCACCCAGTCGCCGACCTTCACCGGCCGTTCCGCGAGCAGGATCAGGCCCGAAATGAAGTTCTGCACGATCGCCTGCAGGCCAAAACCGATACCCACCGAGAGCGCCGAGGCGACCCACGCGATGTTCTGTACCGACAGGCCCATCGCCAGCAGCGCGATCGCCACCACGATCACCACGCCGACGTAGCCGAGCAGGGTGGTGAGCGAGCTGCGCATGCCCGGGTCGAGTTCGGTGCGTGGCAGGTACTGGTCCGACATCCACGTCTTCACCACGCGCACGGCGAGCAGCCCGACGAAGAACATGCCGATCGCGGTAAGCACGCGCTCGGGCTGCATCTTCACGCCGTAGATTTCGAGCGATTGCAGCTTGCCGCCCAGTGCGACCACGTCGGATGCGTCGGCGCCGATACCCTTCATCACGGCGGTGAGACCGAACAGGAACAGCGCCAGCCGGGCCACGCCCGACAGCAGCACGCCGGCCTGGTCGAGCAGCTTGGGCGGCATGCCGAACACCGCCTGGGC
>CAJYHU010000131.1 GCA_913774655.1 uncultured Luteibacter sp.
CGCCTCGACGTCGCCGGCCACACGCAGGTTTTTTCCGTCACGCCCGGCACCCCCTGCGTCGTCGAACTCCCACTCGACGCCACGCACCGTGGCTGGCTGCCCTTGCCGCGTATGCGCCTGCACAGCCGCTGGCCGATGGGGTTGTTCCGGGCGTGGAGCTGGCTCCACCCCGACGCCCAGGTGCTGGTCTACCCCCGTGTCGAGGCGTTCGGTCCGGCGCCCCACGTGCCCGAAGGCGATGCGGATCGCGGTCGCCCCCGTGCCGGCGACGAATTGGCCTCGCTGCGTGACTATCGTCCGGGCGACCCGCGCCGGCAGATCGCCTGGAAACTCAGCGCGCGGCATCACGGCCTGCTCGTGAAAGACCTGGAGCAACCCGCTCCGCGTGAAGATTGGCGGCTCGACTGGAACGCCATCCACGGACTCGACGACGAATCGCGCATCGCCCGCCTGGCCCGCTGGATCGAGGAAGCCCACGAAGGAGGCCGGCGCTGGAGCCTGCGCCTTCCGGACGGCTATTTCGATATCGCCCAGGGCGACGAGCACTACCACCGTTGCCTGACCGCCCTCGCGCTTCGGCCATGACCGGCCGACGCCCTTCCTTGCGCAAGCATCCCGGCGCGATGCCATCCCTCGGCCGCCGCGCTTTCGACCTGCTCACCGTCACGATGCTGTTCGTGCTGCTCGTGCACGCGCTGCACCTGCCGTGGTGGCTGAGCGTCGCGCTTGCGGTGGTGGCCGGCGGCCGCTGGTGGCAACGGCGACGCGGCGGCGGCAAAGTGCCCGCGTCCCTGCGCCTGCCCTTGCTGGCGACGTTGCTCGCCGCGGTGATCGGACACTACGGCACGCTGTTCGGTCGCGAACCGGGCAGCGCGTTCGCCGTCGGTTTGCTGGTGCTCAAACTGCTGGAGGCCGAGGAGCCGCGAGATGCCCGGGTGGGCATCGCCTTCGCGTGTTTCGCCCTGATGAGCGCCCTGCTCTTCGACCAGGGCCTCGTCGCGAGCGCCGTGGTGAGCCTGGGCCTGATCCCCGCGCTCACGACCCTGTGCGCCGTGGAAGATCCCGAGGCCGACCAGCGTCGGTTGGTGACCCAGTGGAAACCGGTGCTCTTCGCGCTGCTGGCGTCGGTACCGCTGTCGGTGTTTGCCTTCCTGTTCGTGCCAAGGCTTTCCAGCCCGCTGTGGGGAACGCCGGACAGTGGGCAAGCCGCCACGGGACTCTCGTCCCGTCTGTCGCCGGGCGACATGCTCGACCTCATGACCGACGATACGCCCGCGCTCCGGATCCGGTTCGACGGCCCGCCCCCCGCGAACGCGTCGCTCTATTTCCGCGCTTACACGATGCAACTCTTCGACGGCGAGGCCTGGACGCCGGGCCTGCGCCGTACCCGCCGACCGCCCGCGCAGGCGGATTACGGACCGCGTATCACCTACCACGCATCGCTGGAACCGACCCACGACCGTATCGTGCCCCTGCTCGACCTGCCCGTCGCGGCCCCGCCGGACACCGAGCTCAGGGCGGATCGCACGGTGCTGGCGAACCGCCGCATCGACGACGCGGTCACCTTCACCGCCGAGGCGGCGACGCGCTATCGCCTCGAACCCACGCTCGACGACGGCGTACGACGCGACAACCTTCAACTGCCGGCGGGCACCGGCCCTCGGGCCCGCGCGCTGGCGGCGTCATGGGCCGAACGCTACGGCACCGACCACGCGGCGATCGTGCGCGCGGCCCTCGCCCTGTTCCACGCCGACTTCTCCTACACGCTCGCGCCCGAACCCCTGGGTCGCGACCGCATCGACGATTTCCTCTTCGCTACCCGCCAGGGCTACTGCGAGCACTTCGCGTCGGGCTTCACCTTCCTGATGCGCGCCGCCGGCCTTCCCGCACGCGTCGTCACCGGCTATCAGGGCGGCTTCTGGAACGGCCGCGCGGGTTATCTGCTGGTCCGCCGTTCGGACGCGCACGCCTGGTCCGAGGTCTGGCTCCACGGACGCGGCTGGGTGCGCTTCGACCCGACGGCGGCGGTGCGCCCCGAGCGGGTCGACCTGGGTGCGGCGGCCGCGGCGGAGGGCGCCGGCGGCGACACCTTCGGCCCGGCCTGGCTGCGCGCCCTGCGCAACCAGTGGGACGTGGTCAACCAATGGTGGAGTCGCGGCGGTATCGGCTTTGACAGCCTGCGTCAGCAAGGCCTGCTCCGTCCATTCGGGGTCGACCATGCCGACGTCACCGACCTGGCCGCGGTCCTTGCCACCGGTTGCGCGCTGCTGGTCGCGGTCGCCCTTGGCTGGGCGCTGCTCCAGCGACGTGAAGGCGACGCACTGGATGCGTGGATGCACCGCCTCGAACGCAAGCTCGGCAGGGCGGGCGTCGTCCGTCGTCCCGGTGAAGGTCCGAAACATTTCCTTGCCCGCGCGGCGCGCGCCCTGCCGGCACAGCGAAATGCGCTGGAAAGGTTGAGCGGGCTCTACTTGCGATCGCGTTACGCCCATGACGTACCGCCGCCTGAATCCATCACTGAATTCGGACGGAACGTTAGGGAATTAAAGACGCGACGCGTGGTCAAATAGCGCAATGGCGTCGGCCGTGTCCGGCGCCCCTGGGAGAAGTGACATGTCCATGTACAAACCGCTGGCCATCGTCGCCGCGACTCTGGCACTCGGCGCGTGCGCCACCGTGCCGCAGCCGCTGCAGGGTCAGTTCAACGACGTATCCACGGCCGGCGCCCAGCAGGGCGGCGCCCCGGGCGCCAAGGTGCGCTGGGGTGGTGAAATCATCAAGACCGAACCCGGTCCGCAGCAAACGTGCTTCTTCGTGCTTTCCGAGCCGCTCGACAGCGAGGCCCGCCCGACGGCGAGCAAGCAGGAGAGCCAGGGCCGCTTCGTCGCCTGCCGCGATGGCTTTTACGATCCGGAAGTCTTCACCCGCGGTCGCGAAATCACCGTGACCGGCACCGTGCGTGGCGCGGTGTCGCAAAAGGTGGGCGATTTCGACTACGCCTACCCGCGCGTCGAAGCCGACGTGGTCTACCTCTGGCCCAAGCGGGTGCCGATCAACCGCTATCCGCCAGGTTTCTACGACCCGTTCTGGGGTCCGGGCTGGGGCGGTCCGTGGGGCCCGTATTACGGCCCGTGGGGCGATCCGTTCTTCTACCGCCCGCGCACCATCATCGTACCGGTCCGACCCGCACCCGCACCGCACAAGTAAGTCGCACGAAAAAGCCGGCCTCTCGCCGGCTTTTTTTCGGTGCATCGCATATGACAGGGGGCCGTCCCAGCGATCGACCTTATGGCCCGGTGGATGGTTCGATCGGGTGAGTCGTGGCGCTGTGGTTGCCTTGTAGCGCCAGAGCGCGTTGCACTCGGGCGTCTCGTGGGAGACCTTGGCGTCCGAGCCGGCCGCAAGGCCTGCACCCATGCGACATCCCCGCACTTGCGCGATGATTTTTTTTCGCGGCGATCGGCACGGGAGACGGTCAGCCCGGCGGCCAGTGCATCTGGCGGCCGGCGAGCAGGTGCACGTGGATGTGGAACACCGTCTGCCCGCCATGGGTGTGGGTGTTGATCACCGTGCGGTAGCCCTCTTTCGAGAATCCCTGTTCGCGCGCGTACGACGCCGCGGCGAGCAACAGCTTGCCCAACAGTTCGGCGTCGCCCGCCTGCGCGTCATCGAGCGTGGCGATGGGGCGCTTGGGAATGAAAAGCACGTGCACCGGCGCCTGCGGGTTCAGGTCGCGAAAACCGAGTACGTCGTCGTCGTCGAAGACGATATCGGCGGGGATCTCGCGGCGGACGATCTTGGCGAAGATGGTTTCGGTCATGGCATACCTCAGGAACCTAGCGACTGGCGGCTGCCGAACGCATGCGCGAGCGTGCCGCGATCGACGAATTCGAGTTCACCACCCAAGGGCACGCCGTGGGCGAGCCGGGTGGCACGGATGCCGGCGGCCTTCGCCAGCTGACCGAGGTAGTGCGCGGTCGCCTCACCTTCCACCGTGGGGTTCGTGGCGATGATCATTTCGTCCACCTCGCCCTCGCCCAGTCGTTCGGCGAGCAAAGGCAGGCCCAGTTCGTCGGGGCCCAGCCCGTCGAGCGGCGAAAGGCGGCCGAGAAGCACGAAGTAGTGCCCGCGGTAGCCGGTGGCCTGTTCGATCGCGG
>CAJYHU010000132.1 GCA_913774655.1 uncultured Luteibacter sp.
ATCCGGCCGGCCATCTTCAGCACTGATTCGCCGGTGTCACGAATCTCGCGCAGCTGCTCGGTCGACGCGGCCAGCAGTTCCGTCGAGGTGTTTTCCACCTGTTGGGTCGTGTTGGACACGCGGCCCACCGTGCCTTGCACCTGCGAGACGAGCGTGCGCAACTCCTCCACCGTGTAGTTCACCGAGTCGGCGATGGCGCCCGTGATGTCCTCGGTCACCGTCGCCTTGATGGTCAGGTCGCCTTCGGCGAGCGTATCCATCTCGTCCAGCAGGCGCATGATCGCGTCCTGGTTGCGCTGGTTGAGCTCGGAGGTGCTCTCGAAGCGGCGGCGCTGGTCGCGCACCAGGCTGTAGACCAGGAGCAGCGCGAACAGCACCGCGCCGATGGCGCCGAGCAGGCCCCACCACACGTTCGGGAACAGGCGGGTGAGCGGCAGCCTGGCGATCTGGTCGGCCGATTCGTTCGCGCGCAGCAGCACCGTCTGGGAATCGAGCGAGGCCTGGTTGCCGGCGCGCTTGACGTCCTGCAGGTTGGGCGAAGCCGTCACCAGCTGGTTCACCGGATCGACCAGTTCGGCCCATGACGACTGCATGCCTTCGAGGATCTTGCGTGCGTTGGCGTCGGTCATCGCGCGCACGCCGCTCTCGGCGTTGCCGTCGACGAGGCCCTTGAGCACCGAGCCGTACAGCTGGGCGTCGCGCGACAGGCCATCGGCCGCGGACTGGGCGGCATCGCCACCCTGCAGGATCTCCTGCACGCGGCGGATCATGCGGTCGGCCATGAGCATCCAGCGGGCGATGGTGAACGTCTGCTCCGAGGAGGCGTTCTTCTGCTGGATGATGTTCAGCACTTCGTCGGTGCGCGCGTTGAGCAGCGGCATCTGGCGGGCGAACAGGTCCGCGCGCTGCCCGGAGGAAAGCACGAGGTCCTGGTTGTCGAGGATCTTGCCGATGTCGGCGTCGAGCTGGTGCCAGGCGTTGGCGAGCGCACCGATGGAGCGCACGTCGGCATAGGCCGGCATGCCGGTCTTCTGGTCGCCCTTGACCAGGCGCTGCACCGCCGAATCGATGGTGTTGCGGGTGGCCGACAGCTCGCGGAAGGAGTCGCGATTGCCGTCGGAGGCTTCCAGGGCGTATTTCGCGGTCTGCTGCGAAAGCACCTGTACCTGCGTGGTGAGCGCAATGGCTTCGCGATCCTGGCCGTTCTTGATGTTGAGCCACCAGAAATCGACCGACGCCAGGCCGATCGACAGGATCAGGAACACGATGACGATCGTGTAACCGCGTTCCCGGCCCGCGCCGCTTGCTGTCGTACTCATATCTACCTCACCCAAACCTGGCCAGACGGCGTAGCCCCCATGGAGCCACCCCTCGCGTTCCCGACGCGGGTCGCCCCCGCGCATGTCCTGTGTCGGCGTCCCTGCGGGCCGCCGTCCCCCTTACCGAAACCCCTTACAGGGCCGCCTGCCGGAAATCCGGCGCACGAACCAGGCGGCTCATGCTGAACAGGCCGAACGACTGCTCGCCGAGCCGGATGTTTCCGGTGACGAAGCGCGCCAGCCGCGGATCGTTTTCCTCCTCGCCCTCGCCACGCCGGTCGTCGTCCATCGTGCGCTGGCCGAACACCTCGTCGACGAGCAGCCCCACGGTGCCGCCGTGCTGGCGCACCAGGAGCAGGCGCGTGCGCTCGGACGCCGGCGTGCGCTCGTCGAACAGGAAACGGCCCAGGTCGATCGCCGGCACGAGGTTGCCGCGCACGTTCGCCACGCCCATCAGCCACGGCTGCGTGCCCGGCACCTGGGTGAGCGCCGGCACCGCGAGCAGTTCGTTGATCTCGTCGATGCCGCTGACGAACGCACGCCGTCCGACGCGGAAGCCGATGCCTCGCCACAGGCCTTCGGTGGCCACCTGCTCGGTGGCACCGATCGAATGCGCGATGCACGCGCGTTCGTAGTGGGCGAGAAGCTCGAAAGGGGTCAGTGCCGCGTTCTCGCTCATGGCGACCTCAATGCGTCCGCTGCGCGAGCAATCCGTTGATGGTCGAGAGCAGCTCTTTCTCGTTCACCGGCTTGGTGATGAACGCCTTGGCGCCTTGGCGCAGGCCCCATACCCGGTCGGTTTCCATCGACTTGGTGGTGATCATGACCACCGGCACGTCGGCGGTGGCCGGGTCACGGCTGAGCGTGCGCGTGGCCTGGAAGCCGTTCATGCCGGGCATGATGACGTCCATGATGACCAGGTCGGGCTTGCGCTCGCGGATGCGCTCGATGCCGGCTTCCGCGTTATCCACGCTGGAAACGGAAAAACCCGCCTTCTCCAGTAGCGTGGTGAACACGCGAACGTCGGTGGGCGAGTCGTCGATGATGAGAATGTTTGCCACACGTCCCCCTGGACGTCTTTGTTCGGTTGCGTATGGATCAGTGGGCCCCAGCGAAACGCTGGATCGCGCCGAGGAGTTCGTCGCGGGTGAACGGTTTGGTGAGGTATTGCTCCGCGCCGACGATGCGGCCGCGGGCCTTGTCGAAGAGGCCGTCCTTGGACGAGAGCATGATCACCGGCGTGGCGCGGAACTGGGCGTTGTTCTTGATGAGCGCACAGGTCTGATAGCCGTCGAGCCGCGGCATCATGATGTCGACGAAGATGATGTCGGGCTTCTGGTCGGAAATCTTCGCCAGGGCCTCGAAGCCGTCCACGGCGGTGAGGACGTCGCAACCTTCCTTCTTCAGCAGGGTTTCCGCCGTGCGCCGGATGGTTTTCGAATCGTCGATGACCATGACCTTGAGTCCGGCCAGGTCGGTACCGCGTGCATTGTCGTTCACTACGCCCCCTGCCACGCAAAAAACCGCAAATCCGGCGCAGGATAACCGGAGAATGCCGGTCGTTCCGTGCGCCAGGTCGAAAGTCCGCCCCGCAAAGGGGCCGGCGGGCCGCTCGTGGGCAGCCCTTATGATTCGCTGTTTAAAGGTTGGTCGGGGTGGCGTCAAGGAGAATTCTTCGTAAGGCGGGGGCCGGGGGGCGAAATGGGGCCGCACGGCACCCGGCCGGGATCGCCGTCGACGCCACGGAGGCGCCGGCGTTCGCCGGGTGGGCGCCGGCGCCCGCGCCCTTGGGCTCACCTGCCCCTGCCCGCACTTCCCATCCACCGCCCCCTTCTCCCGTAAACTCCCGATTCCCCACGACTCCGGCCACCCCATGTCCCTTTCCGTCGCCGTCCTCATGGATCCCATCCGATCGATCAAGATCGCCAAGGACTCCACCTTCGCCATGCTGCTGGAAGCGCAGCGCCGCGGCCACGCGTTGTTCTATATGGAGCAGGGCGACCTGGCACTGCGCGGGGGCGAGGCCTGGGCGCGGCTGCATCCGCTCTCGGTCAAGGACGACCCGACCGGCTGGTTCACGCTGGGTGAGGGCCAGTGGCGACCGCTGGCGAGCGTGGACGTGGTGCTCCAGCGCAAGGATCCGCCGGTCGATGCCCAGTTCATCTACGACACCATGGTGCTGGAAGCCGCCCAGCGCGCCGGATGCAACGTGGTGAACGATCCGCGCAGCCTGCGCGACTGCAACGAGAAACTGTTCGCGCTCGAATTCCCGCAATGCATCCCGCCCACCCTGGTCTGCCGCGACCGGGACGAGCTCAAGGCTTTCGTGACCGAACACGGCGAGGCCGTGCTCAAGCCCCTGGACGGCATGGGCGGGCGCGGGATCTTCCGGGTGAAAGCCGGCGACAGCAACCTCAACTCCATGCTGGAAACCTTGCTTGACGGTGCCCGCCACTTCGCCATCGCGCAGAAATACATCCCCGAGATCGTCAAGGGCGACAAGCGCATCCTGCTGATCGACGGCGAACCGGTGCCCTACGCGCTGGCCCGAATCCCGCAGGGCGACGAATTCCGGGGCAATCTCGCGGCCGGCGGGCGTGGCGAAGGCATCGCCCTCTCCGAGCGCGACCGCTGGATCGCCGCCCAGGTGGCGCCGGAGCTGCGCCGGCGCGGGCTTCGCTTCGTCGGCCTGGACGTCATCGGCGACTACCTGACCGAGATCAACGTCACATCTCCCACGGGCATCCGTGAACTGGAGAAGCAGTTCGGCATTAACATCCCCGGGCTGCTGTTCGACGCCATCGAGGCCCGATGACCACCCGCACCACCGGGGCCGACCTGATCGGCGCCACATTGCTGTTCTCGCTGCTGCTGCACGGTATCGTCATCCTCGGCATCACCTTCGAGACGGAAAAGCCCAAACCCAGTGTTCCCACGCTGGACGTCACCCTCGTGGACGTCGCCAACGCCGAGCCGCCGGACAAAGCCGACTTCCTGGCCCAGGCCAGCAACAGCGGCGGCGGCGAGCACGACAAGGCTATGCGGCCGGCCGAACCGGTCTCCGGTCCGCTGCCCACGCCCAACGCGGGCGTCTCGCCCCAGCCGAAGGAGGCACAGGCCCCCGCGCCGCGCGAGGCCACGCCGACCCAGCTGGTCACCACCTCGGGGACATCGTCGTTCGCGGTCGACACCCAGAAGGAGCGCCGCGAGCAGCCGCCGCAGCCCCTGCCCGAGTCCGACGAGGACATTCGCCGCAAACGGGAGATGGCCAAGCTGGCCGCGGAAGTCCGCGATCAGTCCGAGGCCTACGCCAAGCGGCCCAAGAAGAAATTCATCTCGTCGAACACCCGCGAATACGCCTACGCCGCCTACATGAAGGGCTGGGTCGACCGGGTGCAGCGGGTGGGCAACCTCAATTACCCGGACGAGGCGCGCCGTCAGGGCGTCTACGGCGAGCTGGTACTCACCGTGGGACTGAACCGCGACGGCTCGATCCGCAGCATCGACGTCATCAAGAGTTCGGGCCACAAGCTGCTGGACGACGCGGCGCAGCGCATCGTCCGCCTGTCGGCGCCTTTCCCGGCCCTCCCCGCGGACAAAAACCGGGTGGACGAGCTCTACATCACCCGCACCTGGCAGTTCCTGCCCGGCAACGTCCTGCGGAACGACTGACCGCCGCCGGCCGGCATCATTTGGCCGGCAACAGCTGGTCCGCCTCGCTCACATAAGCCTTTTCCGCCTTGCGGTCCCACACGCACAGCTCGCGGCCCGGTGCGTTCTTCATGTGCTTCTGCGGATACCGCCCGGCCAGCACCAGGGCCGTTACCGGCACCCGGTCGTCATACGCGATCGTCCCGCCGACCGGTGTCGCGCCGGTGAGACCGCTGGCGGCCACGCAGGCCTGCACCACCTTCTTCTCGTAGCCGCTCCACGCCGCCGGTGACGAGGCCACCGCGACCGTCGACAGACACAGTGCGGAAACGGCAGGAAAACCCTTTGCAAACCGTGCGATCTTCATAAACTTACTCCTTGCGACCGGCGCCTACCGTACGTTCCTGCGGCTGAACCCCGGCGCATCCGACCCGCGTCGGGCTACAATCGCGCCATGAGCACCGCCACCAGTTTTGCCGGCCAATTCCTCATCGCGATGCCGTCCCTGGCCGAACCGCCGTTCGCCCGGGGCGTGGCCTTTCTTTGCCAGCACGGCGAAGACGGCGCGGTGGGACTGCTCATCAACCAGATCTCCGAATACCGGCTGGGCGACGTGCTCAGCCAGATGAAACTGGAATGCCGCGATCCGGAGATCGCCGACCACCCTGTGCTGATCGGCGGCCCGGTGCAGCAGGAGCGCGGTTTCGTACTGCACCGCGAACCGGGGCACTGGGATTCAAGCTACCGCGTCAACGACGACTGGTCGGTGACCACCTCCCGAGACATCCTCGTCGCCATGGCCCGCGGCGAAGGTCCGAGCCGGGCGGTCATCACGCTCGGTTATTCGGGCTGGGAAGCCGGCCAGCTCGAGCAGGAGGTCATGGACAACGCCTGGCTCACCACCCGGGCCGACGACCGCATCGTGTTCGATACGCCGCTCGACGAGCGTTGGTCGGCCGCCGCGCGCAAGATGGGCGTGCGCGATCCCTCGCAGCTCACCGGCTACGCCGGGCACGCCTGACGCGATGAGCTGCCTGTTCGGTTTCGACGTCGGCACGAAGATCGTCGGCGTGGCCGTCGGCAACCGCCTGACCGGTACGGCGCGCGCACTCGCGACCCTCGCCGTCCGCGATGGGGCGCCCGACTGGACCGCGCTCGACGCGCTCCGCCGCGAATGGCTACCGGAGACCCTCGTGGTCGGCCTGCCTCTCGATGACGATGGCAAGGAGCAGCCCATGTCGCGCAAGGCGCGCCGCTTCGCCGAGCAGTTGGGCGAGCGTTATGGGCTGCCCGTGGTGTTCTGCGACGAGCGCATGACCTCCCAGGAGGCCGCCCGGCGCTTCGCGGCCGGCCGGGCCGCGGGCACGCGCAAACGGTCCGACGTGCAGTCGATCGACGCGGAGGCCGCCGCCGTGATTCTCGAGTCCTACCTCGTTTCGTAACCTTCGGTTCTTCCCCATCGCCTTGAGGACGTCATGTCACAACGCCTGCGCCACCTGACCACCCTCGAGAACCTGTCGCGCGACGCCCTGGAGCGACTTCTCGATCGCGCCGACAGCATGCGCGAAGCCACCGCCCACGGCACCCGCAAGCTCGACCTGCTCGCCGGCCGCACGGTGCTGAACCTGTTCTTCGAGCCGTCCACCCGCACGCGCACGTCGTTCGAACTGGCCGCGCGCCGCCTCGGCGCCGACGTGGTCAACTTCGACATCGGGTTTTCCTCCACGACCAAGGGCGAAGAGCTTTTCGACACCCTGCACACGCTCGAGGCCATGCACCTGGACGCCATCGTGGTGCGTCACAAAGCGTCCGGCACACCCGAAGAGCTGCTCAGGCACGCGATGAGTGGCGTGGCCGTGGTGAACGCCGGGGACGGCAACCGTGCGCATCCCACCCAGGGCCTGCTCGACGCGCTGACCATCCGTCATCACCACCCGGATTTCCGCAAACTGAAGGTGGCTATCTGCGGTGACGTGCGTCACTCGCGCGTGGCCCGATCCGACGTGCATGCCCTGACCGCCCTCGGCGCAAAAGATGTGCGCATCGTCGGGCCCGCCTCGCTTCTGCCGCCCGAGGGTGAACTCAAAGGCGTGAGTTACCACGAGAACTTCGACGAGGCCATCGAGGGCGTGGACGCGGTCATCATGCTGCGCCTTCAGAAGGAGCGCATGGCCGCCACCGACCTGCCCGACGAAGCGGCCTACTTCGAACGCTACGGCCTTGATGCCCGACGCCTCGCCCGCGCCGCGAAGGGCTGCCTGGTGATGCACCCCGGCCCGATCAACCGCGGCATCGAAATCGCCACCGAGGTGGCCGATGGGGCTCAGTCGCGCATTCTCGAACAGGTGGGCAACGGCGTGTTCGTGCGGATGGCCGTGCTGGCCGAGGTCATGGGACGTTGA
>CAJYHU010000133.1 GCA_913774655.1 uncultured Luteibacter sp.
GATGGGCCGGCAAATCGGTCGAAGTGTTGCGCTGCAACGGGAAAAAGGCAAACACGAGCCCGTCCCCTTCCCATCTCCCCCCGCCCACGCCATCCTCCACCCTTGCCCCGCCAACAGACCCGCACCGCATGGACCATCCCGGCTACGCCCGCCGCCTTACCCTCCTGGACGCCGCGCTCATCGTCGTGGGCGGCATCATCGGCGGCGGCATCTTCCTCAACCCGGGCATCGTGGCCCAGCGCACCGAGTCGGGCCTGGTGCTGCTCGGCCTGTGGGTGGCCGCCGGCCTGCTGACCCTGGTGGGATGCCTGTGTTACGCCGAACTGGGCGCCCGCCGGCCCGAGGCCGGGGGTAGTTACGTCTACCTGCGCGAAGCCTTCGGACGGCTGGCCGGGTTCCTGTTCGGCTGGACCATGTTGCTGGTGATCTACAGCGGCAGCAGCGCCGCGGTGGCGACGATCTTCGGCAGCTACGCCACCTCGGTCTTCGGGCTGTCGCCCCGCCTGGTCAAGCCGCTGGCGGTGGGAGCGATGTGTTTCGTGACGGGCATCAACCTGTTCGGCATCCGGCTGGGCGCGCAGGTGCAGAACGTTTTCGCCATCCTCAAGCTCGCGGCCATCACCGTGCTCGTGGTCACCGGCCTGGCGTTCGCCGGCGCGGGCACCACGCAGGCCTTGGCACCCTCGACGATTCCGCCCTCGGGCAATCTCGCCGGCGCCCTGCTTCCGGTGCTGTTCGCGTTTTCCGGATTCAGCTACCTCAACAACCTCGCCGGCGAAGTGCGCGACCCGCAACGCACGCTGCCCCGCGCGCTCGTGGTCGGCATGCTCGTGGTGATCGGCGCCTATGTGCTCACCAACTACGCTTACCTTGCCGTGCTCGGCCACGCGGGCCTCGCCGCGAGCCAGGCGCCGGCGGCGGATGTCATGAGCCGCGTGTTCGGCGATGCGGGCGCGAAGATCATCGCCATCGGCATCGCGATCTCCACCCTGGGCTTCTGCAACATCACGCTGGTGGCCGGCGCGCGCGTGCTGCAGGTGATGGGCGAGGATGGCCTGTTCTTCTCCAGCGTGGCGCGCCTGCATCCGCGCTACCGCACGCCGAACGTGGCACTGGTGATGCTGGCGGGCTGGGCCATGGTGCTCGTACTGGCGGCCAATTATGGTCAGTTGCTCGATTTCGCCGCCTTCGGCGACTGGGCCGCCTACGCGGTGACGATCGCGACCTTGTTCTGGTATCGCCGCAAGGCCGGCGACCGCCCGAGCTTCGTCACGCCTGCGTACCCACTCCTGCCGCTCGTCTTCCTCGCCACCGTGATCGCGGTGGTGGTGGCCTATGCGTGGTCCAAGCCGATGAGCGCGGCGGTGGTCTGCCTCGTGGTGCTCGCCGGGCTGCCCGTGTATGCCGTGTGGCGGCGCCTGTTCAGTAAAGTCGCTCGCTGAACCCGGGCACGGATGCCACAATGCCCGGGTTCAGCCGAGGAAAACAGATGGCACAGCAAGGCCCGACGTCGCCCGTACCCGTTCCCGCCGCCCAGGATCCCAACCAGCCGGCGCCCAAGCCCGTACGCGAAGGCATCGACCTCATCGTCAACGAGGAGCGCTTCCGGCACACGGGCGACCCGGCGATGCCGCTGCTGTGGTACCTGCGCGACGTGCTCCGCCTGACCGGCGCCAAATACGGCTGCGACCAGGGCGAATGCGGTTTCTGCACGGTGATCGTCGACGGCAAGGCCGTGCCGTCGTGCCAGATGAAGATGGCGAAGATGTCCGGCAAGCGGGTCACCACCGTCGAAGGGCTTGCCGGCAAGGACGGCACGCTGCATCCGGTGCAGCAGGCGTGGATCGACGAAGACGCCATCCTGTGCGGTTTCTGCCAGCCGGGCCAGATCATGGCCGCGGTCGACCTGCTTTCGCGCCAGAAGAACCCGTCCGACGCCGACATCGACAAGATCGGCAACCTCTGCCGCTGCGGCAGCTACGGCCGCATCCGCAAGGCGATCAAGCGAGCCGCCGCGACCCTGAAGGATCCCAAGGCATGAGCGGCGAGGTCCGTCTGTCGCGCCGCCGTTTCCTGAAGTACGCCGCGACCACCGCCGGCGCCCTGGTGATCGGCATCGGCACCGTCCAGGCCGCCGAGCAGCCCGTGCCGCTCGCGCTGCTGGGCGACACCTGGAAGCAACTCGGCCCCTACCTGCGCGTAGCCGCCGACGGGCGCATCTTCATCGGCGTGCGCGACCCCGATAACGGCGAAGGTACCGCCACCTCGCTCGCGCGGATCATCGCCGACGAGATGGACGCCGACTGGCAGCGCGTGGTCGTCGAATCGCTTGGCCTGGGCGTCGACAACGACAACGGCCAGCCGACGTTCACCTACGGTCGCCAGCGCAGCGGCGACGCCACGAGCATTCCGGCCGCCTGGGCCGACCTGCGCCAGGCCGGCGCCCTGGCCCGCTGGCTGATGCTGCAGGCCGCCGCGCGCCGACTCGGCGTGCCGGCCGACCAGCTCCGCGTCGCGTCAGGCATGGTGACGGCCTCCGATGGCCGTCGCGTGTCCTACGCCGACCTCGCCGCCACCGCCGCCAGCATCGACGCCCCCGCGACGGCACCGCCCCTGAAGCAGCCGGACGCCTACCGCCTTATCGGCCAGCCCGCGGGCGACGTGGACGCACGCGCCGTCGTGACCGGCACGCTGGCCTATACCTTCGACGAGACCATCGGCGAGCCGCTCGTGGTGGTGCTGGCGCGTTGCCCCTATCCCGGCGGCAGCCTCGACCAGGCCGACCGCCAGGCCGCCTCGGCGATCAAGGGCGTGCGCGCCGTGATCGACATCGCGCCCGACGCGGGCCAGGTACCGGGCATGGCCGCGCAGGCGCCGGCGGTGGCCGTGCTCGCCGAGGACACCTGGTCGGCGCTGGCCGGCCGCGCCGCGCTCAAGGCCACCTGGAAGCCCGGCGCGACCGCCGAGCCGTCGGCGGCCACGCTGGAGCAGCAGGCGCTCGATCTGTTCGGCAACGACGACGCGACGCCGTCCACGGTGCGCAACGACGGTGACGTGGCCACGGCGCGCAAGAAGGCCGCTCGCACGCTCGATGCCACCTACGTGCAGCCCTGGATGGCCCACGCCACGGCCGAGACACCCGCCTGCATCGTCCGGCTCGATCCAGACACCAGCGTCACCGTGATCGCCGCCACCCAGTCACCCCGCGACGTCTACGCGGTGGTGCAGCGGATGACCGGCATGAAGCCCGGTCAGATCGATATCCGCGTGCCACGCGGCGGCGGTGCGTTCGGACGGCGCCTGGCCTCGGATTACGTCGCCGAAGCGCTCGCCGTGGCGCTGGCGAAAAAGCCTGACGATATCCGCAACCGGCCTGTCAAACTCCTCTGGACGCGCGCCGACGACCTCGCGCACGACTACTACCGGCCGCTGGCGGTGCATCGCATCAGCGCCTCGCTCGACCGCAAGAAAAACCTCGTGGGCTGGCACCAGCGCATGGCCAGCCCCTCCGCACTGGTGGGCCATCAGGTGCCCGACGATCGCCTGTGGCAGTCCGAGCTGGTCG
>CAJYHU010000134.1 GCA_913774655.1 uncultured Luteibacter sp.
CCGTGTACCGGCGCTGCAGAGGCGATACCCGCGCCGCCCGTGTGAAAAACACCCGACCCGTGTGCGAGGTTGACCGCCGTGGCGGATGCGGCGAATCGCGTACAGGCGCGGTTCACGGCCCCGGCCGGGGTACGTAAGCGCCATGAGATCGTCATGAGACTCGCCACGTCCTGGTTGCCAAGAAACCCCCGGCCGCGCCAGACGCGGTCTATCCAAGGGCGTCTGCCCCGGGCGGACGCGAAGGACGGGCGGTCACCGTGCTGCCGACCGAGGCCGCCACAATGAAGCCGATGGCCAGCCATTGGGAGGGCGCCAGTCGCTCGCCTAGCACGATCAGCGCGAGCAACGAGGCCACCGCCGGTTCCAGGCTCACCATGATGCCGAAGGTTTCGCTCGGCAGGCGCTTGAGCGCCATCATCTCCAGGGACATGGGCAAGGCGCTGCTCACCACGGCCACGCCCAGGCCGGCCAGCAACACCCGCGGATCGAGCAACGCCATGCCGGCGTGGGCGACCCCGACCGGCACCACGACCACGCTCGCGGCGACGAGCCCGAGCGACACGGCATGCCCGGCATGGAGATGGCCCGCCCGCTTGCCGAACAGGAGGTAGAGCGCCCAGCACACGGCGGCACCCAGCGCGAGCAGCACGCCCGTGCGGTCGAGCGCCGCGTCGGCGGCCAGCGGCAACAGCATCACGAGGCCCGCGACGGCCAGGGCCAGCCAGACGGCATCCACCGCGCGGCGCGACGCGAGCATCGCCACGGCGAGGGGGCCGCTGAACTCGATGGCCACCGCGATACCGAAAGGGATCGTCCGCAGCGCCATGTAGAAGAGCAGGTTCATCACGCCGAGGGTGAGCCCGTAGCGGATGACGTGGCCGGCGTCGCGACGGCTCAACGGCCAGCGCCACGGCCGCCAGAGCGCGAGCAGCACCAGGGCGGAAAACCCCACGCGAAGGGCCGACGTGCCTTCGGCGCCGACGAGGGGAAACAACCGCTTCGCGAACGACGTGCCGATGCACAGCGCAGTGATTGAGCCGAGCAGGGCGAGGGCGGGAAGCCAGGGTGTGGCGGTCGGACGATGCATCGACGGACTGTATCGGTCGGCCGCCTCATGCGACACCCACCGCCATGCAAAGCGGTCTTGCGTGGCGGTGGCGTCATCGGCAGCGCCCCTCAGGAACGGGTGCCGATCGCGTCCAGTTCGCGCCTCACCGCCTCGTCGAGCGCGAGGTTGGCCGCGGCGAGGTTTTCGCGAAGGTGACCCAACGACGAGGTGCCGGGAATCAGCAGGATGTTCGGCGAGCGGTGTAGCAACCAGGCCAGCGCGACCTGCATCGGCGTTGCCTCCAGCCTTGCCGCGACGGCCGAAAGCGCCTCCGACTGCAGCGGCGAAAAGCCACCCAGCGGAAAGAACGGCACGTAGGCGATGCCCATGTCGCGCAGCGTGTCGACCAGCGCGTCGTCGTCGCGCTGCACGAGGTTGTACTGGTTCTGCACGCAGACCACCGGCGCGATGCCCTGCGCTTCGCGGACCTGCGCCAGCGTGACGTTGCTCAGGCCGAGGTGGCGGATCTTGCCCTCCTCGCGCAACCGGGCGAGCGTGCCGAAGGCCTCGGCAATGGAGCCTTCCTTCGGTGCGTGCACGTCGCCCATCTCGCGGAAGTTCACCACCTCGAGTACGTCGACGCCAAGATGGCGCAGGTTGTCCTCGACGGCGCGGCGCAACGCGTCGGGGCGCGCCGCCACGTTCCACGACGCGTCGTCGCCACGCACCGCCCCGACCTTGGTCACCAGGGTGAGCTCACGGGGATACGGCGCCAGCGCCTCGCGAATGATCTGGTTGGTGACGTGCGGCCCGTAGAAGTCGCTGGTGTCGATGTGGTCGACGCCCGAGGCCACCGCTTCGCGCAGCACGGCCACGGCAGCCGCGCGATCCTTCGGCGGGCCGAACACCTGGGGTCCGGCCAGTTGCATGGCGCCGTAGCCCATGCGACGGACGCGGCGGTCGCCGAGGACGAACGTATCGGAAGGGCTCATGTTGCTTCTCCGTCAGAGGGTGCGGGAAGCATAGGGATTGACCGGGTGCCCGATAATCCGTTCGAATCGGCACGGGCTGTACGGGATACCGAACAATGGACGCCGATCCGCACGATCTCATCGCCTTCGTCGCCGTGGTGCGCGCGGGCGGCTTCCGCGAGGCGGCGCGCGCCAACGACGCCTCCGCGTCGCGTCTGAGCGACGCGGTGAGGCGGCTCGAGACGCGCCTCGGCGTACGCCTGCTCAACCGCACGACCCGCAGCGTGGCACCGACCGAGGTTGGCGCTCGCCTCGCCGAACGCCTCGCGCCCGCGCTGGGCGAGATGGCGGCCGCGCTGGACGTGGTGAACGCCTACCGCGACCGACCGACGGGCACCCTGCGCCTCAATGTGCCGGCCAACGTCGCCCGCACGGTCCTCGCACCGATCCTCGTGGCCTTCCTCGCGGCCTACCCCGACGTCCGGGTGGAGGTCGTCACCGAAGACAGCTTCGTCGACCTCGTCGCCTCGGGCTGCGACGCGGGCATCCGTTACGACGAGCGCCTCGAGCAGGACATGGTCGCGCTGCCGATCGGCCCGCGCTCGCAACGCCTGGTGACCGCCGCCGCCCCGTCCTATCTCGCCAGGCGCGACATGCCGATCCACCCCGGCGACCTTCTCGACCATGCGTGCCTGCGCGTGCAGTTCGCCGGCGGCGCGAAGCCGCCGTGGGAATACGAGCGCGAGGGCGAGGTCGTCCGCGTGGACCCGACCGGGCCGTTGCTCGTTCGCCCCGGATCGGCGTCGGACCTGGCGGTGCAGGCCGCCGTCGGCGGCCTGGGCATCGTGCACCTCTTCGAAGACTGGCTGCAGCCGCACTTCGACGACGGGACGCTGGTGCCCGTGCTGCAGCCGTGGTGGCAGACCTTCCACGGGCCCTTCCTCTATTACCCAGGCCGGCGGCACCTGCCCTCGCCACTGCGCGCGTTCGTCGATTTCGTGCGGGATGCCCGGACGCCTAGCGAACCAGTCGATCCTGCAACATCCCCGCCCGCTCCAGCGGCAGGTAGGTGAACGCGGCGACGTGCGAGTGGATGCGCTTGAGGTCGCGCAGGATGCGCAGGTAGACGTCGCCGCCGGCGTTGGCGTCGCGATGCTCGCGCAGGGCGCGCAGGTGGCGGTCGGCGGCCTCGTTCTCCAGCCGCCAGATCGCCTCCTTGCGCGACAGAAGGCGTTGCGCCGCGCGCAGGTCGCCGTGCATGAACACGGCAAAGCCCAGGCGCATGATTTCCATCACCTGGCCGTGCATCAGGGCGAGGTCCTGAATGTCGTCGGCGCTGAAATCCTGGCCGCGCTGGGCTTTCTTCGCCGCGAACTCCATCAGGTTGTTGGCCGTGATGTCGCCGATGTGCTCGATGTTGATCACGAAGGCGAGGATGTCCTGGCTGCGCCGCGCGTCTTCCTCGTTGAGCGCTTCGCCGCCGAGATCGGTAAGGTAGTCGCGGATGGCCATGCCCAGGCGGTCGAGCCAAGGGTCCATGCGCCCGATCGCCGCGGCGCGCGAGCGGTCGTCCTTGCCGAACACCTCGACCACGCCCTTGAGCATGCCTTCGACCATATCGGCCATGCGCATCGCCTCGCGGGTCGCGTTCGCCAACGCCACGTTGGCCGAATCCAGCGCGCCCGCGTCGAGGTACTGCGGCACGCCCGGGTCATCCGGCCGCGGCGGGTCCGGCAGCAGGCGTACCAGCAGCGCGGCCATCCGTTCCACCGGCAGCAGGAAGATCACCGCGAGCGCGAGGTTGAACGCGGTATGGAAATTGACGGCGACGCGAGCGGCGGAGTCGCCCAGCGGTGCGAGCACGTGGGCGATGGGATGCAGCAACGGCAGGCACAGCACGCAGCCGACCCCGCGTACGATCAGGTTACCCAGCGGCAGGCGACGGGCTACCGGCGTGTCCGCCTCGACCAGCGCCGGCAGCGTGCCGCCGAGATTGGCGCCCAGCACGAGGGCGAGTGCACCGGGCGCATCCACCACGCCGGCGTGGGCGAGCGAGGCGACCAGCAGCACCATGGCGACGCTGGAATGGAACATCCACGTCAGCAGCGCGGCCACGCCCATCGCCAGCACCGGCTCGGACGCAAGGCTCTGCGCGATCACCCGCAGGAAGGCCGCATTCTCCACCGGCGCGAGCGTGCCGACGAGCAGGTGCAGCGAGAGCAGCATCAGGCCCAGGCCGATGGCGACGCGGCCGAGGTTTTCGTAGCGCGCGTCGTCGGTGCGGCGGTGCACGGCGAAGCCCAGCAGGATCAGCACCGGTGCCACGACCGAGATGTCGAACGACATCACCTGCACGATGAGCGTCGTACCGACGTTGGCGCCGAGCATCACCGCCAGTCCCGGCGCGAGGCCGAGGAAGCCGTTGGCGGCGAACGAGGTGGCCATCAGGCCGGTCGCCGTACTGCTCTGCAACAGCGCCGTGATGCAGACGCCGAAGGCGAACGCGGCGGGACGGTGGGCGAGGTAGCGGCCGAGCCAGCGGCGCAGCGCGCTGCCGTAACCGCGCAGCACGCCGCTGGTCACCATGTGCGTACCCCACAGCAGCAGGGCCACGTAACCGAAAAGATCGAGGAGGCTGAACACGCCGGTCATGACGCGCTCCGGGCCGAACGATAACGAAAGAGCTTCACAGCCCATCTCCTGGTGACGGCGTCCGCGACGGCCGCGAGGAGGGGCCGGGTTTCCTCAGGAGCGGAAAGCGCCAGCCGGCCCGGCGCGGTCGCCGGTAAACGCCCGATGATGTCGCACGGCCGATGCCCGATGCATCCGGGAACCGGCGTGGCTACTGGGGTAAACGTCCATAGGCCTTCGTGTGGTTGGACAGCGTGGCTCGCACGCAGCGGCGCGAGGCGCGGGCATTGTCTTGACTGGGTTTGCCGCCGTCAACCGGCGCGCGGTCAAAAAGAAGCCCCGCATGGCGGGGCGCCTTGGGTGTCTCGCGGGCGAGGCCGTCGTCAGAACGGAATATCGTCGTCGTCGAAGCCTTCGTTGACCGGCGGTGCCGAGCGCTGCGGCGCGCCGCCGCCACGCTGCTGGCCGTAATCGTCGCCACCGCGCGAGCCGCCGCCGAAGTTGCCGCCGCCGCGCTGCTGGCCACCGCCGCCGCCCCAGTTGCCGCCACCGCCGCCCTGGCCGCCGCCCGCGTTGCCGCGCGACGCCTGGGGGCGACCGCCGCCCTGCCCGCCGCCGAAACCGCCGCCTTCGCCGCCGCCCTGGCCGCCGAGCATCTGCATCTCGTTGGCGATGATGTCGGTGCTGTAGCGTTCGACGCCGTCCTTGTCGGTGTACTTATCGGTGCGCAGGGACCCTTCGATGTAGACCTGGCGGCCTTTCTTCAGGTATTCGCCCGCGATTTCGGCGAGCTTGCCGAACAGCTTCACGCGGTGCCATTCGGTGCGCTCCTGCTTTTCGCCGGACTGCTTGTCGGTCCAGGCCTCGGAGGTGGCGATGCGCAAGGACGTGATCGCCGTGCCGCTGCCGGTGTAGCGGGTTTCCGGATCCGCGCCGAGATTGCCGACGATGATGACCTTGTTGATGCCGCGTGCCATGGAATTCCCTCGTGATGCGTGTCTTGGACCGCCCGCGGGGCCGGCGGCGCCGTCGCCCGATGGTATCGGCAGCGAGGTGCCGCGGGGCGGGGTCGGACCGGCTAGTTTCGGTGATGGGGCTCCTGCCGTAAACACCCAAGGGGGACGAACCGGCTGCCGCCGTCGTCACGGGGAGGGCGGCACCCTGCCCGGGCGGGTCCCATGAACGCTCCCCCAACCGGCTACCCCTATAATGCAGGTCGATCCGCCGAGTCTCCCATCCCAAGGCCCCATGCACTCCATCGCCGAAAGCCAGACCCCGCTCGATTTCGCCGGCGTTCGCGCCCT
>CAJYHU010000135.1 GCA_913774655.1 uncultured Luteibacter sp.
GGGCGGCGCTGCGACTGGGGCTACCGCGAGCTGCTCGGTGACGACCTTCCCCACAGCGCCGCGGCACTTCGCGCCGTGCTTCCCGACCGGCCGCTCCTGCTCGGCGGCCACAGCCTGGGCGGCCAGATCGCCTGTCTGTTCGCCGCCGCAGGCGCAGTCGCGCCCTCCGGACTGGTGCTGGTGGCCAGTGGCGCGCCGTATTGGCGTCGGTTCCGACCTTGGGTGTATCTGGCCTACGTGGCCGCGCCCCTGCTTGCCCGCTTGAACGGCCGGTTGCCCGGACGCCGGATCGGCTTCGGTGGCAACGAGGCGCGAGGTGTCATCGCCGATTGGGCCCGCAGCGGTCGCACCGGCCGCTACTCCGCCAAGGGCCATCCGGTCGACCTGGAGGCCGCCCTGCGCGGCCAGTCGGCCCCGATCGCCGCGTGGGTGCTGCGCGACGACTGGCTGGCGCCCGCGTCGTCGCTCCAGTTCCTGCTCGACAAGATGCCCGATGCATCGCGCGCCATCCACGCGATGACGCCGGCCGCGCTGGGCACCGCGGCCGACCATTTTGCATGGATGACGTCCCCCGCCGCCCTCGTCGAGCGCATCGCCGCGGCACTCCCGTGCAGGACCGCGGACGCGCACGGCGCTACGCTATCCCCCTTAGCCCCTACGGAGTGAGGCCCATGACGACCCTGTCCATCGAAGGCAAGCCGCGGGATCTCGGCGACGGTTTCATGGTGCGGCGCCTGCTGCCGCACCTGGAGGCGCGTCATGTCGGTCCTTTCGTCTTTTTCGATCACTTCGGGCCCGCGTCGTTCGACGAAGACGCCGGCCTGGATATCCGCCCACACCCGCATATCGGCCTGGCAACGGTCAGCTGGCTGTTCGAGGGTGCGATCCGCCATCGGGACAGCCTCGGCAGCCTCGTGGACATCCATCCGGGAGACGTCAACTGGATGACCGCGGGGCGTGGCATCGTGCACTCCGAGCGTACGCCGCCCGACGAGCGCCACCGCGGACATGACGTCCATGGGGTGCAGGTCTGGGTGGCCTTGCCGGCCGCCTACGAGGACACCGCACCCGAGTTCCACCACCACGGCAAGGACTCGCTGCCCACCGTGATCCTGGAGGGCGGCGCGCTGGTCGTCGTGGTCGGCACCGCGTTCGGACGCGAATCCCCGGTCAAGGTCTTTGCCCCGATGTTCCTCGTCGAAGCCCGGCTCAAGCGCGGCACGCGGCTGGCGATGCCGGACGAACACGCCGAGGTGGGCGTCTACCTCGTGGAAGGCCGGGCCCGCCTCGGCGACCTGGCGGTCGGTCCGAAGGAGATGGCGGTGAGCTTCGGCGGCGAGCGACCGGCGCTGGAGATCGAGGAAGACGCCTTGTGCATGCTTTTCGGCGGCGCGCCGCTGGATGGCGAGCGGCACCTGTGGTGGAATTTCGTCGCACGTTCGCGCGATACGATCGAGCAGGCGAAGGCCGACTGGGCCCGCGGCAACGCGGTGCGGTTTCCCCCGGTGCCCGGCGACGAGCACGAGCGTATTCCCCGTCCCAGCGATTGACCCGTATTGCGAGAGGGAGGCCATCCATGGCCCGGTTTGCCAGTTTCGGCGAGTTTTATCCCTACTATCTCGGCGAACACGCCGACGTGCGGTGTCGGCGCCTGCATGTCGCCGGTAGTAGCCTGGTGCTGGTCGTCGTGGCATCGGCCCTGCTCACCGGCCGCTGGTCGTTGTTATGGCTGGCGCCGCTGGCGGGTTATGGCTTTGCCTGGATCGGCCACCTCGTGTTCGAGAAGAACCGGCCGGCGACCTTCCGCCATCCCTGGTACAGCCTGCTCGGCGACTGGCGGATGTTCGTCGACGTACTCCGCGGCCGCGTCACGCTGCGCTGACGGCCAGAACGCGTTCGCCATCGCGTTGGGCGCGCCGGCTGGCGCTCCATGCCGACAGGTTCATGTCTTCGCGCGCGTCATGACAAACCGCGATGAGCCGTTCCACGTCGTGGTCGCCCATGCCCGCGTTGAGCGTCAGGCGCAGTAGCGAGCGATTGACGGTGGTGGCGGGCGCGCTGAACACCGATCCGAAGATCCCATGGCGCTCCAGCACGTCGCGTACGTGGGCCGTCAGCCGTTCCTGGCCGGCTTCGAACGCGATGATCTGCTCGGTGCCCTCGCCGATGGGATAGCCCAACGCGGTCAGTTCGCCACGCACGTGGCGGGTGACCGCGCGTAGTCGTTCGCGGCGCCATGTTTCGCTCCGGATGACCCCGTGCGCGGCGAGCAGGCCCGCCATGTCGTGCGGCAGCAACGACGAGCTGAAGATGGCCGGCAAGGCTTCGCAACCGAAGTAATCCTTGAAACGCGTCGTGCAGGCGATAAACCCCGCGCGTGAGCAATAGGCCTTGGCGAGACTGGCCGTGATGAAGTGCACGCGGTCGTTGAGGCCGAGGCTGGCGACGAGGCCTTCGCCGTGTTCGCCGTGGGTACCCAGCGAATGCGATTCATCCACCACGAGCACGCAGCCGTGAGCTTCCGACAGGTCGGCGATGCGTTCCAGCGGAGCAACGCTGCCCTGCGTGCTGTAGACCGAATCCACCACGATGACGCCCGGCCCGTGACGCAGGAGCTGCCGCTCCAGATGGGTGACGTCGTTGTGCAGCACCGATACCGCCGTGGCGCGCGCGCTGCGGATACCCTCCCACAGCGACGCGTGCGCGAGCATGTCGACGTATACGGGGACGCGCTCCTTGGCGATCGACTGGATCAGGCCCACGTTCGCGGCAAAGCCCGACTGCGCGAGGATGCCGTCCTCGCTGCCGACGGCGCGGGCGAGTTCGCGCTCGGCACGGTGCAGGGGCTCGTCGGCGTCCTGCTGGAAGAGCGCCGACATCATCATGCCCAGGCCGCCTCTCCCGAGCGATTCACGTTGCGCCTCGATGATCGCCGGATGACCCGCGATGGCCAGGTAATCGTTGCTCTGGAGCATCAACGCGTCGCTCGATGGCCGGCGACCCCGCAAAATGTGACGGCCACCCCAGTCGATCGCAACGCGTTCGTCGTGAAATCGGACGACCCTGCGTGCGACGAAATCCGGAAGCGCCGGGGAGCGCACGATCCGCTGACCTTGGGATGCTGCATGTGCCATGGTGTTTTCTCTCTCTGGTGGTTCGGGCGACACGACACCGCCCGCGCGGGGATGCGCGGAGGGCGCGCGACGACCTCGCCCGGGGTCGGCGCGACAAACGAAAAAGGCGGCCGTGGCCGCCTCGTGAATGGCCAGAGAGATGTCGAGCTAGATGAAGCGCGGGCGGCTGTCGGCGGACAGGCTGAGATCCTGCTCGCGTAACCAGCTCCGGTAGGACTTCACATGCTGAAGGCGGAAGCGCTCCACGTCATCGATGAGCGCGTAGTAATACCACTGCTCGCCTGACACGGCCGTGGCGGGGTACATGTGCGATTCGGGGTTGTCCACGCCCTTGTGGTAGAACCCGTCGCGGGATGCGAACCAGGGCAGGGCCTCGCCGCTGCGAAGGGCATCGAGCACCGGGGCAGGTGCCCCCAGATCTGCCGCAATTTCATAGTGGGTACGAAGGTCTTCATCGGTCTGCACCAGCAGGAACCGGCCGATCCCCCACGCGTCGACGAGCAGCAGGCCCGTCGGGTTGCAGTGCACGTAGCACTCCACCGGCTGGAAGGTGGCGGTGACGCTCTGCAGCACTTCGCGGAACGCCGGATCGCGGAGGAACCGGAAGTTGCCCAGCGCGAGGGTTTCGGCCACGAAGGCGCTGGCACGCTCGAAGTAGCGGCGTTGCAGCTCGACGATGGCCGTCTGCAGTTTCTCGATGGCGAGCGGGTCGTTCTTGCGGATGAAGCGGTCGATCACGCCTGAGTTGAATGCGTCGATCGCGGTGGCGTCGTCGGCACGACCCGTGAGAAGAATCTTGCCGACATGCGGATTCGGCAGGCGCTTACAGAAACTTATGCCGTCCATTTCGGGCATGGCCTGGTCGACCACCACCACCGAGACCTCGGCGAAACGCTCCGGGTCGTAGACCACGCGATGGATGGAGTCGATGTCCAGCGCGACGAGTTCCTGGGTCTCCGAGGGGCGGTCTTTCCAGCGATAGAGCCAGCCGCCGCCGGGCACCGGGCGGCTGCCGTTGTTGCCCAGGGTGGCCAGCGCGCTGCGGGGCGAGCTGAAAGTGCGCACGCGCACCATCGGATCGAGCAGCAGCGGCACGACGTCGAGGTATTCCTCGTGGTCGTCCACCAGCACGGTGGTGGTGGGAAAATGGAAGGGTTGGATGTCGCCCTGCGAGTTCAAGGTCATCACTGCCGGTCCCCGGAATCTGGATGCGGGAAGGTCAGGGTGAATTCGGTGAACTCACCCAGGTTCGTTCGGCAGACGATGCTACCGCCCATATGCTCCATCGCCGCGCGGCAAAAAGCGAGCCCTATGCCCAGTCCGGTGACCGTGCCGGTGCCCGCGCTATCGCTCGCGTAGGAGTAGAAACGGTTGAAAATACGGGGCAGGACGTCTGGCGGGATCCCCGGGCCGGTGTCGTGGACGCGGATCCGGTTGCCGTCGTCGTCCGGTTCGATGAACACCTCGATCTGGCCCTTGCCGGCCCGGTCGGTATGGAAAAGCGCATTCCGCAGCAGGTTGAAGAGGATGTGCACCACCAGGGTTTCTTCGCCCCGCAAGGGGAAATCGCCCGTGGGCGCCAGGGTGATCCGCTCGCGCTCGGCGCGCGATCCATAAGGGAAGCGACGCAGCGCCTGCTCGACGCAGGCCCGCGCGGTCAGCGGTACCAGGGGCACCTCGCCGATCGGCCGGGCCGAAAGCAGCAGCATGTCGATGATGGTGTTGGCGTAGGTGACCTCGCGTTCCATCACGCCGATGCTGCGCTCCAGCGCATGCAGGTTCTGCGTGCGGATGTCCGGCACCGGCAGGCCCCCCTGCTCGGCGAGCCGGTGGCTGCGCAACAGGTCGGGCATGTAACGCGCCACTGCCTTGGCGGCGATGCGCAGCGAGCCCAGGGGCGTGCGCAGCTCGTGCGCGATGTTGTTCGAGGCTGCCGTGAGCGCATCGATGCGGGACTGGTCGGCCACGTTGGACGAGACGGTGCACGTGGCGCCCCCGACCATGGCGAAGAGCAGCAGCGGTACGTATTCGAGCATCGTGCGCGTGTGCATGTGCGCCTCGGGCGACAACGCGAACACCAGGAACGCCATCAGGCTGCCCAGGGTGAACACGACCAGGAAGCTGGCGATGTCGAACAGCATCATCAGCAGCATCACGCATGCCAGGTGGGTCATCAGCCAGGCGGGCGTGGCGTTGCGTAGCGTCATGTAGCCCACGAAGAACGGCATCGCCACGGTCATGGCGAAATACCAATAGGTGGGCAGGTGCGTGCGCAGGCGTCGCGGCCACCATGGCAGCAGCGCCAGCGGGATGAACGTGGCGCTGCAGATCAGCCGCATGGGCAGGTTTTCGTACGGCTGCGGAAACAGGTAAGCCCACACCGGGTAATAGACCGCCAGGCAGAAGCTGCCGACCACGCCGATCGCTACCATCTTCGGTTGCGAATACCGCGTGCGCAGGAACATCGTGGTTTCGAAGCGCGCCATGGCGCGAAGCAGCAGCCAAAGCTGCATCTTCACGAAGGGCTTGCGTTCGACCGGTGCGGGCTCGGGGGGTGGCGACATCGTTACCGGTACCGGCGGTGGCAGGATTGGCAGGCGTCGT
>CAJYHU010000136.1 GCA_913774655.1 uncultured Luteibacter sp.
CGCCGCTCGTGCAGGAAGTGCTGGCCGAAGCTTTTCTTGGGACGTGCGTTCATGCGTGGTCCCCGCGCCGGGCGAGGTCGATGGCGAGGCGCGTCGCGGCGAACAGGCTCGCCGGATCGGCGCGGCCGGTGCCGGCGAGATCCAGCGCGGTGCCGTGGTCGACGGACGTGCGGATGAAGGGAAGGCCGAGCGTGACGTTGACGGTACGGTCGAATGCTTCGCTCTTGAGCACCGGCAGGGCCTGGTCGTGATACATCGCCAGCACGGCGTCGTAGCGAGGGCGCATCGCCGGTACAAAGGCGGTGTCGGCGGGCAGGGGGCCCAGCAGGTCCATCCCCTCGCCGCGCAGGCGCTCGAGCAGCGGGATGATCGTGTCGATCTCTTCGCGCCCCATGTGCCCGTGTTCGCCCGCGTGCGGGTTCAGCCCCAGCACGGCGATCCGGGGGGCGGCGATGCCGAAGCGCCGCACCAGGGCGTCGCGAACGATCCGCAGGGTGCGTTCGAGCAGGGGCGCGGTGATCGCCACGGGCACGGCCGCCAGGGCCAGGTGCGTGGTGGCGAGCGTAACGCGCAGCTCGGGACTGGCGAGCATCATCACCACGTCGGCACCGGCGCGCTCGGCGAAGAATTCGGTATGCCCGCGAAAGGGCATGCCGGCGTCGTTGATGACGGATTTCTGCACCGGACCCGTCACCATGGCGTCGAAGCGGCCCTCAAGGCAGCCATCGGCCGCCGCACCGAGCACGTCGAGCACGTGGCGCGCATTGGCGGGGTCGGGCGTGCCGGGCCGTTCGGTGGCGCCCAGCGGTACATGGCGCAGGCGGAGGCTACCTGGCGTCCGGTACGCTTGCCGGGTGCCGTCGTCCTCGAGGATCGTGAGGTGCAGGCGGCACGCGGCCGCGGCCCGCTCGAGCAAGCCGCGATCGGTGATCGCGACGAGGTCGGCGGGGAGGTCGCTCGCGGCGAGCCGGGCGAGCAGTTCGGGACCGACTCCCGCGGGCTCACCGGCGGTGACGGCGAGCCTCGGCAGGGTGGTCGCGTTCATCCGTCTTACGGCGCGGGCTGCGCCGTCGCCGGGGACTTGTCGTCCGGATCTTTCAGCTCGGGCACGCGAATATCGACGTACGAACTGGAACGCAGTTCGCGCAGATAGTTCTCGTAGGCCTCGTCGGCCTTGCGATTACCGATCGCCTGGCGAGCCTGGTCGCGCCTCAGCTGGTCGGTGAGGTCGCTCTGGCGGGTGCCGAGGCGCTGCAGCACGATCCAGCCAGCGTCGGTCTGGATGGGATGCGAGACCTCGTTGTCCTTAAGCTGATCGATGCTGTTGCCGATGGCGGCACCCCAGGCATCTTTGGCGAACCAGCCCATGTCGCCGCCGTTGTTCGCCGTGGTGTTGTCCTTGGACTCGTCCTTGGCGATCTTCGCGAAGTCTTCGTGCTTGTCGACAAGGCGGGTGTAGATGTCATCGGCCTTCTTCTCGGCCTGTTCCGGCGTGACGATTTCGGACGGCTTGATGAGGATCTGGCGAGCGTGGTATTCGGTGACGATCTGGCGGCCCGGGTCACGCGTTTCGACGAGCTTGAGGATGTGGAAACCCGTCGGGCCGCGCAGCGCCGCCGTGGTTTCGCCCGGCTTCAGCGACGACACGGCATCGGCGAACGCCGGCGGCACTTCGTCGAGGCGGCGCCAGCCGAGATCGCCGCCGTCGAGCGCGTCGGGCGCGTCGGAGAAGCGGATGGCCGCGGCGTTGAAATCCATGCCGCCCTTGATCGCCTTGATGGCGTCCTCGGCCTTGGCCTGGGCCTGGGCGATGTCGGACGCACTGCCGCCGGCCGGGGTGCTGATCTGGATGTGCGCCAGGTGCACCTCACCCGCCTTGTAGGTGGGGCTGGCCAGCAGGTTGTTGACCTCGGCGTCGGTCACGGTGACCTGGTCGCGCACCACGCTTTCGTGAAGCTTCTGGGCGATGATCTGGTCGGCCAGCTGCTGGCGGAACCCGGCATAGCTGTAGCCGTCCTGCTCCACGGCACCGCGAAGCTGGTCGAGCGACATCTTGTTCTGCTGGGCGACGTTGGCGGCCGCCTGGTCGATCTCCTGGTCGGAGACGTGGATGTTCTGATCGTTGGCGCGCTGGACCTGCAGCTTCATCAGGATGAGGCGGTCGAGCACCTGGCGGGCCAGGACGTCCTTGGGCGGCAGCTGGCCGGGGTTGGACGCGTACTGGCGCACGATGGCGTTGATGGCCTCGTCGAGTTCGCTCTGCAGGATGACGTCTTCTTCCACCACCGCGACGATGCGGTCGAGGGAGCCGTTGCTGACGCTCATGTCCTGCCCGGGCTGGGCGGACGGCAGCAGCTGGGCCTGGGCGGCCGGGACCACCGCGAGGATGGAAGCCGCGAGCAGGGAATAGGCGAGGATCTGCTTCATCGAGTAAGGATGCCCGGGGCCATTGCCCCTCTTATTGATAGCCAAGGATAGCACGGCGCAGGTAGGCGCCCGATTGCGGGTTCAAGGAGCCCAGGCCCTTGAATTCCACCTCGAACATGATGGCGTTGGCCGTGGAGCGGGTGTAGTCGTGCACGTAATGCCGGCCGAGCACACGGAACGCGACGCAGCAGCTGTCGTACTCCACGCCCACCGCCGCATCGAGGGTGCGATGCGAATAGGTGAAGGTGTTGAATGGATTGCCACCGTTGAAGCCGGCCACCGTGACCGGCAGCACGTCGCGACGGGCGAACACCCACCGCGCCAGGGCACGCCAGCGCTCGGACACCGGGTAGACCACCGAGGTGTCGAATTGTTCCATCACGTTGCGGCGGTAGCGGTACGAGAAATTGATGATGCCGTCGCCCTTGATCCGGCGCTGGATCTGCACCGTCGCCAGGTCGGTGTCACGCCCCTGGTCGAAGGGCTGGCCCTGGGGGTCGAGGTAGGGGCTGGCCTTCTTGTTCGGGTTCCACTGGTATGAACTGTTCAGGCGCCACTTGTCGTTGAACTGGATGCCCAGCTGAGCCACATAGTCGGACTTGTCGAACGTGGTCGCCGGGGTGAACGGCGAGGCCTGGACGCGCTGGTCGCTGAAATAATGGATCTGGCCGATGCTGGCCGACAGCCGCTCCACGCCGTTGTCATCGAGCAGGCGCGTGGTCAGCGCGGCGGTCAGGTTGTTGGCGTCCATCTGCCGGTCGGCGCCGGAGAAGCGGTTGGTGCTGAACAGCTGCCAGAAGTCGAACGACATTTCGCTGGTGTCGAACAGTGGCAGGTTGTTCTGGTTGCGATAGGGCACGTAGAGGTAATACAGGCGCGGCTCGAGCGTTTGTGTGTAGCCGTTGCCGAACAGGCTCGTCTGGCGATCGAAGATCAGGCCCGTATCGAGGCTGGCGATGGGCAGCGAGCGCGACGGCGTCTTCTGCGCGTAGTTGAAACGCTGGTAGTCGCTGTCGAGCTCGTAACCGGTGTAGCGGTATTCCACGCGCGGGCGCACGAACCACGATGAGCCGGAGAAATCGGCCGCCAGATAGGGCGCGATGTCGAGGCGGTTGCCGTCGACCTGGCCCGGCACGCCCGGCGACACCGGCGCGGTATCGATCTTGCGGAATGCCACGGCTTCGGTATCGAGGCCGACGTCGAGCCAGTTGTTGGCCGGCGCGTTGAAGTTGAACGTGGCACGCGGCCAGCGGCGGTACGGCACCACGTAGTTCGGCAGGCCCGCGTCGACGTTCTGGTAGTCGTCCACGCCCAGCGAGGCGCTCCAGTACTTGCCGCCCTTGGACACGTAGACGCTGGAGGAAAGCAGGCCGATGGCCGAGGAATACAGGTCGTTGCTGAAATCGCGGAAGTACTGGTTGTCCGACGCGTGGTTGATGTTCGCGCCGAGACTGAAGCCATCGCCCAGGTTGGTCGAATTGGTGATCTGCACCAGGTAGCGCTGCGTCGAACCGTCACGATCGCTCGTGCCGCTGATGTCGTCGTCCGGCCCCTTGTCGTGCGCCATGTACTCGAAATACACCCGGCCGTTCGTGCGCGGCTCGAGGTAGCGGAATTCACCGCCCAGCATGAAGCCGCGATCGGAGTAGTAGCGCGGATCGATCGTAGCGTCGTAGTTCGGCGCGAGGTTCAGGTAGTAAGGCGTGGACAGGTACGCGCCCGAGTGGCTCGACGAACCGAACGTCGGATAGAGGAAGCCCGACTTGCGCCGGTCGTCCAGCGGGAACGTGAAGTACGGAAGGTACATGAACGGCACGTTCTTGAAACGCATCGTCGCATTGCGCGCCACGCCGACGCCGGTTTCCTTGTTGAGGTTCAGCGTTTTCGCGCGGAACTCCCACATGTGGCTACCCACGTCGCAGGTCGAGTACGAGGCCATGGTGAAGCGGCCGTGCTGCGGGTCCATCACCTTCGCGTGCGCGGCGACGCCGTTGCCGCGCGACTGCAGCAGCTGGTAGCGCACGTTGTCGGCGTCGCCCTGGTTGGGCGTGGTGGTGCCGGTCATGTGATCGGCGGAAACGAGCATGCCCGCTTCCTGGTAGCGCACGTGGCCACGCGCGTCGTAGGCGGTGGAGTCGGAGTTGTGGGTGACGTCGTCGGCGCGCATGACCTGGTCGGCGCGTTCCAGGCGCACGCCACCGGTCATGTGATAGAGGTCGGGCTCGGGGCTTTCCACCTTCACGCAGCT
>CAJYHU010000137.1 GCA_913774655.1 uncultured Luteibacter sp.
CAGCAGCTGGCGGGCGCGCAGCAGCGGCGTGTCGTGCACCAGCGTGCCGACCGATACCAGGTCGGCGGCGGGGAGGGCATCGACCAGGGCGAGAATGCCCTCGCGGAGCATGGCGCGCGGTGAGAGCCGGGGGTTCGCCTCCCTGATTCCGTGGACCAGGCGGTCCCTGGCGGCATCCATCCACGCGAAGACCACCTCTTCCTTGCCGGCGAAGTAGTTGAAGAAGGTGCGCCGCGAGACGCCCGCTGCGGCGGCGATGTCGTCGACCGATACCATGTCGTAGCCCTGTCGAGCGAACAGCACCAGGCTGGCGTCGACGAGCCGGGCTCGGACGGCCTGCTTGTTTTCTTCACGACGGCCGCGTGGTGGCGTTGGCGTGCGCATGGGCGAAGCTTACCAATCCTCCCGGGATAGTCGGCGGTTTCTAAAAAAATGCATCAAGTGCAATAATGGTCCAGGGGTTCAACCGGTGATGGAGATACGCTTGGTAGCGTTCCTGGGTGTGGTGGTGAAGCGGAGCCTCGTCGCCCTGACGGTCGTGGCGCTGGCGCTGGCGGCCGCCTGGCTCGGCCTGGTGGTGTGGTTCCACATGCCGAAACGGGCGTTTCTCAACGTCATCGACACGACCGTTTTCGGCACCCTTTGCGCGGCGTCACTGCTGCCGTCGCGCCTGGGTTTCGTGGAGCCGATACGCATGGCCGCGGCCGTGGGCGCGGCGCTGATCCTCGTCTATTGGGCGAGCCTGCGCCCTTCGGCCGACCGTACCTGGGCCCCGGACGTGGCGCGCACGCTCCAGGCGACCGTCGACGGCTCGCACGTCCACCTGACCAACGTGCGCGATTTCGAATGGACCGGCCCGGAGCGCGCCACGGAGCGTTGGGTGGAGCGCGATTACGACCTTGACCGCCTTCGCGGCGTCGACCTGGCGCTGTCATACTGGATGGGCCCGGCTATCGCGCACACCCTCGTCAGCTTCGAATTCGACGACGGACGCCACCTGGTGTTTTCGGCGGAAATCCGTCGCGAAAAGGGGGAATCGTTTTCGGCGTTCGGTGGTTTCGTGCGTCGTTTCGAGTCCATCCTAGTGGCATCCGAGGAAGACGACATCTTCCGGGTGCGCACCAACTGGCGCGGCGAGACGATGCACCTGTATCGCTTGCGCATGCCTCCCCAGGCGGCGCGGGCGTTGTTCCTGGCCTACCTCGACCGGGCGGAACGGCTCGATCGCGATCCCGCGTTCTACAACACGCTCACCAGCAATTGCACCACGGTCATCTTCGACCTGATGCGCACGATCAGCCCCGGGCTTCCCGCGGACCCCCGCATCCTGCTTTCCGGTTACGTCGATCGCTATGCCTTCGACGAAGGGGGGCTGGTACCGGGCTACCCGTTCGATGTCTTGCGGCGCCAGGGCGACATCACCCAGCGGGCTCGTCAGGCCGGCCGGGGCAGCGACTTCTCGCGCGCCATCCGCGACGGCGTGCCGGGCATGGAATCGACGCGCGATGCGCGGTAGCAAAGGCGTCGTACGCAGCCTGCTGCTCGGCGTGGTGGTGGCGTCCAGCGGTTGCGCCATGGTCAAGGTCGGCGACGTGTCGCCGCGCGACTACATCGCCCAGCGCCGTGGCGACATTCTCTCCAGTCGCCACCTCAGCGACCAGACGAGCGAGACGCTCGCCATGGCGGGCCTCGATGCCGCCACGTGCGAGCACTCGTCGCCGCCTTGCATCGGCGCGCTCACGTCGGTCTCTCCGATGGACGAAGAGCGTCGGCAATCCGCGATCGCCGAACTCTGGCTTGCCAGGGCGACGCGTGAGGGCTCTGCGGCGGATGCGCGAACCGATGCCGCGCGATCCTCCGCCTACCTCGAAGCCGCGCGGCACGCGTATGCCTACCTGTTTTTCACCGAGCGCGCCGCGTCCGCGCGTGCGTTCGAGGATCGGCAGACCCAGGTGCGTGACTACTACAATTACGCCGTGCAACAGTTCGCTATCGGCCTGGGGCATCGCGCGGAGCACCGCCCGGGCACGGGGCTCGTCGCCCGTGTCGACGGGACGCGCGTTACGGTCGATCTGCATGCGTTGTCCTGGGCTAACGAGCGACCTCGCGAGGTGGTGGCGGCCTCGGCGTTGCGGTTCCAGGGCATCCGCAGCATCTATCGCCGCGACGGCCTGGGCGCCGAACTGGTCGTGGACGTGCGCCCGACGGAGGGCGACGCGCCCGATCGCGCGTACCAGGCGATGCCGACGCCATCGGCGACGGCCTTCCTGCGCTTCGGCGGCGCGACGCTCCCCGAGGTGCTCGCCAGCCGCGATGCCGTGCTGGAGGGGCACGATCCGTTTCGCGACGCCACGGTCTCGGTGGGCGCGACCGCCGTGCCGCTGGCTGGCAATTTCACCGCGGGCTATGGCCTATGGCTCGCGCGCTCGGGTTTTGCCACGCAGTCGATCGCCACCTTGTTCGGTCGTCGCGGCGGCATCAGCCAGCCGCGCATCTACCTGATGCAGCCGTACGATCCCCATCGGCGCATCATCCTGCTGCTGCATGGGCTGGCCTCCAGTCCGGAGGCCTGGGTGAACGTCGCCAACGACATTCTCGGCGACGAACGCCTGCGTCGGCATTTCCAGGTATGGCAGGTC
>CAJYHU010000138.1 GCA_913774655.1 uncultured Luteibacter sp.
GGCCATGAGGCCATCACCGCCGAGGACGGCGCCGCCGGCGTCGAGGCGGCGCGGCGCGAGCTGCCTGACCTGATCCTGATGGACGTGGTCATGCCCAATCTCAACGGTTTCCAGGCCACCCGCACCATCGCCAAGGAAGACGCGACCAAGCACATCCCCATTATCCTGGTCACCACGAAAGACCAGGACACCGACAAGGTGTGGGGCCTGCGCCAAGGCGCGAAGGCCTACGTGGTGAAGCCCATCAAGGAAGACGAACTCGTGGCCGCGCTCAAGGAGCACCTGCCGGCCTGAGCCCGCTCTGACGTAGGAGCGCGCGCAGGGCGTGCTCCTACCCTTCGGGGCGTCAGCGCCGCGGATCGAACCCGGCGAAGGCATCCTTGAAGTTGTCGTATGCGGCCTGTTCTTCATGCGTTTCCGGCACGGGAACGCGAATATCGAGCACCACGATCTGGTCACCCGGCTCCGAGCCCGGCAGGCCACGGCCTTTGAGGCGCAGCTTACGCCCCGACTGCGACCCGGAGGGAATGCGCAGGTCGACGTGGCCACCCAGCGTCGGCACCGGCACGGTCGCACCCAACGCCGCTTCCCACGGGGAGATCGGCAGCACGTGGGTCACCGTGCGGCCGTCGACGCGGAAGCGCGTATCCTCACGGATGGCGATCTCCAGCAGCAGATCACCCGACGGGCCGCCGCCGGCGCCCGCGTGCCCCTGTCCGGCCAGGCGGATCGTCTGGCCGGACGTGATGCCGGCGGGGATCTTCACCTCGAGCACGCGCTCGCCACCGGACGAATCGTTGAGCACCACGCGGGTCTTACCGCCGGTGTAGGCCGTCTGCAGGTCGGTCTCGATCCTGGCCTGGATGTCACGGCCACGGCGCGCCTGCGCCTGGCCGCGCCCCCGGCCGGCACCACCGCCACCGAACAGGCTCTCGAAGAAGTCGCTGAAATCGCCGCGCCCGGCGCCCATGTCGCCGAAATCGAAGCCACCCCCACCGCCCTGCCCCCAGCCCGGCGGCGGACGGAACTGCTCGCCCTGGCGGTAACCGCCGGCGCGAAACTGGTCGTAGGCCCGACGCTTTTCGGGGTCTTTGAGCGCTTCGTTCGCCTCGTTGACCGCCTTGAACTTCTCTTCGGCACCCGGCTCCTTGTTTTTGTCGGGATGGTATTTGCGGGCGAGCTTGCGATACGCCGCCTTGATGTCGGCGTCGCTCGCGTCGGGTTTCACCCCGAGAATCTCGTAGTAATCCTTGAACTCCACAGGCGCTCCTGGGCTTGTGTCGGTTGCCCAACGGCAACATGCCAAATAAAGACAGGCCCGCGGTGGACCAATCCACCGCGGGCCGGATGACCAAGCTTAGACCGAATCAGCCCGCGGCGTTGATCGCGATACGACGTGGCGCGCTTTGGGCCTTCTTCGGAATGGCGATCTCCAGCACGCCGTGACGGCCCGAGGCGGTGATCCCGTCGGCATCGGCACTGTCCGGTAGCGTGAAGCTGCGGCGAAAACCCCCAGTGACGCGCTCGACCCGGGCGTACGTGCCCTCCGTCTGGCTGCTATAGGCCTTGCGCTCGCCCTTGATGCTGAGCACGTTTCGGTCCATCTGGATCTCGATGTCCGCGAGGTCGACGCCCGGCACGTCCGCCAGGATCAGAAACCGGCCTTCCTCTTCGCGGATGTCGACCCGCGGGGCCCAGGCGCTTTCGGCCGGCGTGCTCTGAGCCGAGATATCGCTGCCGAAGACGTGGTCGAAGGCCGCGCGGAGGTCCCCGCCGAACGACGGGCCACGCCGGAACGCGAAGTGACGAATCTGGTTCATCTGTTTGACTCCCTTGATGTTTTTCGGCCCACTGGCCGTCTGGAATCCAACATATGAGCGCCCCGCGGCGATTCAAGGGGCCGGTTGGCGACGCTTCAGCTTCACGCGCTTCACGTACACTCCGGCCATCCCTCCCACGCAGGCTCGCATCATGACCATCGCTGTCGGCGATCGCATTCCTGAAGCCACCGTTGCCGTGTTCGACGAAGGCATCCAGACTCACACCTCCACCGACCTGTTCGGCGACGGCAAGGTCGTGCTGTTCGCCGTGCCGGGTGCGTTTACCCCGACGTGTTCCAACCGGCACCTGCCGGGCTACATCCAGCACATCGATGACTTCGCGCAGCGGGGCGTCAAGGTGTTCTGCCTGTCGGTCAACGACGCGTTCGTGATGGACGCGTGGGGCAAGGAACGCGGCATCCCCGAAAGCCTCACGATGGTCGCCGACGGCAATGCCGCCTTCACCCGGGCGTTGGGCCTGGAACTCGACGGCACGAAGAACGGCATGGGTATCCGGGCGAAGCGCTTCGCCATGTATCTCGCAGACGGCGTGGTGAAGGTGCTCAACGTCGAAGCGCCGGGCGAGTTCAAGGTGTCGTCGGCCGAGTCCATGCTCGACGCGATCGACGGCTGATCCGGACGACAGTTCGCGGACACGGGCCGCTCGTGCCGATAACCACGCAGATCGACGTGCCATGTCAAAAAAAAACCCGCCTTTCTGAACTGACCCCACAAAGTTGGACAGTTTGAGCTAGGCAACCAAGGCCTGAGTCCGGTACTTCACCGGGCTCGGGCCTTTTAGTTTGAGCTTGATGCGGTGGTGATTGTAGTAGTGGATGTAGCGGTCGAGCCCGCGCTTGAGTTCGTCGACGGTCGCGAAGTGGTTGAGGTGGAAAAACTCCGCCTTGAGCGTTCCGAAGAAGCTCTCCATGGCCGCGTTATCCAGACAGTTTCCCTTGCGTGACATGCTCTGGGTCAATGACCGGCTGGCCAGCAGCTGGCGATAAATCGTCTGCTGGTATTGCCAGCCCTGATCGGAATGCAGAAGCGGTGTGTCCGATGGCGCGAGGCGCCGGAAAGCCTTTTCCAGCATGGATCGCACCATGGCAAATCGAGGCTGGGGGCTGGTTTGATAGGCCACGATCTCACCGTTGTAGAGGTCCATGACGGGCGACAGGTACAGCTTCTGGCCGCCGATTTTGAATTCGGTCACATCGGTGACCCACTTTTCGTTGGGCCGCTCGGCGTGGAATTGACGGCGCAATGCATTGGCCGCGATGGTGCCGACCACCCCTCGGTAGGAGCGGTATTTCTTCGGGCGCACCAACGACTTCAAGCCCATGCAGGCCATCAGGCGTTGCACGGCCTTGTGGTTGATGATCAGCCCCGCCTGGCGCAAGGCCAGGGTGATCCGTCGATAACCGTATCGGCCCTTGTGGCGGTCATAGATCGCCTGGATTCGCGCCTTCACGTCCGCCCGATCATCGCCCGAGTCCATGGCCCGGACCTGATAGTAGAACGTGCTGCGCGACAACTCAGCAGCCTTGAGCAAGAGCGGCAGGGAATGAAACGGCCTTAATCCTTGGACGGCCTGCGCTCTTTCGCGCGCGCCGTCGCCTGCTTCTGCCGGATTAAGGCGTCGAGTTTTTTTAAGTAGGCAGTCTCGGCACGCAGGTACGCCAGCTCGTCGAGCAGTTCCTCGCGCGTCTTCTCGTGGTCGGGCTTGGCCGGTGAGGCCGGGGATTTTTTTTTGGACATCCGGGGGCTTCGCTCCCTGGCCGGCACCAGCGCCTCCAGGCCGCCCTGATCATACTGGCGCTGCCACGTCCCGATCAGCCCCGCATGGGGAATGCCGTACAGCGCCGTCGCCTGGCGGATCGACAGGCCTTCCACCCGTATCCGCTCCAGAACCTCACGTTTGAATGAGACCTCGTAGCGGCGATACCGCTTAGTCAGGCCCGCTGCCCCGTGATGCCGATATACATCGACCCATCGGCGCACCATCGAATAGTCCAGCCCATACCGGGCCGCTACCTGCACCACGCTGATCGCGCCTTGCGCACCCAGCTGGGCCACCTCGAGCTTGAAGCGCTCCTCGTACTTCGCCATGAAAAACACCCCAGAGATTGGACGGGTGTCCAACTTCTGGGGTGCAGTTCATTCGGCGGGTTTGTTCGATCAGGCGTCGGGTGAGTCGCCCTCACCGCCGACCGGCCCCGACTCGACGGGCGGCAGATCGGCCGCCACCTCGTCGGTGGGCGCCTCGCCGTCGAGTTCCGGCTCGTCTTCGGCATCGATGCACACCACGCCGATCAACGTTTCGTCCTTGGGCAGCTTGATCAGCGTCACGCCCTGCGTGTTGCGGCCTACCTGGGCCACCTCGGATACGCGCGTGCGCACCAGGGTGCCCTGGTCGGAGATCAGCATCACCTGCTGCGCCTCGGTCACCTGCGTCGCGGAGACCAGGTTGCCGTTGCGCTCCGAACACTGGATCGCGATAACGCCTTGCGTGCCGCGCCCCTTCTTCGGGAACTCGTCCAGCAAGGTGCGCTTGCCGTAGCCGCGCTGCGTGGCGGTGAGGATATCGCCCTCGCCCTTGGCCACGATCAGCGACACGACCTGGGCATCGTCGGACAGGCGCATGCCGCGCACGCCCGTGGCGGTACGCCCCATCGAGCGGACGGTGTCCTCGTCGAAACGTACCGACTTACCGTTGGACGCGAACAGCAGCACGTCGCTGTTACCGTCGGTCATCGCCACGTCGACCAGCGCATCGCCGTCGTCGAGGTTGATGGCGGCCTTGCCCTTCTGCAGCTGGAACGCGAACTCCGTCAGCGGGGTCTTCTTCACCGTGCCCTGGCGGGTGGCGAAAAACACGTAGCAGTTCGGATCGTAATCGCGTACCGGCAACAGCGCCTGCACCTTCTCGCCCTCACCCAGCGGCAACAGGTTGACGATGGGCTTTCCACGCGCGCCCGGGCCCGCCTCGGGCATCTGGTAGACCTTGAGCCAGTAGACGCGGCCGGTGCTGGTGAAGGTCAGCAGCGTATCGTGCGTGTTCACCACCCACAGCTGCTGCACGACGTCTTCGTTCTTCAACGCCGACGCCGAACGTCCCTTGCCGCCGCGACGCTGCGCGCGATAGAGGCTGGCGGGCTGCCGCTTGATGTAACCGGTGTGCGAGAGCGTGACCACGACGTCTTCCGGCGCGATCAAGTCGAGGACGTTGAGGTCCTCCTGCGAATGCTGGATCTCGGTGCGGCGCGCATCGCCGTAATCGGTGCGGATCTGTTCGAGTTCCCCGCGGATCACTTCGAGCAGGCGCGACGGGTTTTCGAGAATCTCGATGAGCCCGCGGATCGTCTCGAGGATATCGCGGTATTCATCGGAGAGCTTGTCCTGCTCCAGGCCCGTGAGGCGGTGCAGGCGCATCTGGAGAATTTCGGTCGCCTGCGCCTCGGACAGCTGGTAGCCGTCGTCGCGCAGGCCATCGCGCGGATCCATGTCTTCCGGACGCGAGGCGGCGGCACCCGCTGCACCGAGCATCGCGCGCACCATGCCAGGCTCCCAACGACGTGCGACCATGCGCTCGCGGGCTTCCTGGGACGACGCCGACGTGCGGATCAACTCGATCATCTCGTCGATGTTGGCGAGCGCGACCGTGAGGCCTTCGAGGATATGGGCGCGCTGGCGGGCCTTGCGCAGCTCGAAGATCGTGCGGCGGGTCACGACCTCGCGCCGATGGCGGATGAAGGCCTCGAGGATGTCCTTGAGGTTGAGCAGCTTCGGCTGGCCGTCGAGCAGGGCCACCATGTTGATGCCGAAGGTGACCTGGAGCTGGGTCTGCTGGAACAGGTTGTTCAGCACCACATCGGCCATCGCGTCGCGGCGGATCTCGATGACCACGCGCATGCCGTCCTTGTCGGATTCGTCGCGCAGCTCGCTGATGCCCTCGAGCTTTTTCTCCTTCACCAGCTCGGCGATCTTTTCGATCAGACGCGCCTTGTTCACCTGATAGGGCAGCTCGTGGACGATGATCGTCTCGCGCCCGTTGGCTTCGGTTTCGATCTCGGTGCGCGCACGCACGAGGATGCGGCCCCGACCGGTGCGATACGCCTCGACGATGCCCGACGAGCCGTTGATGATGCCGGCGGTGGGAAAGTCGGGACCCGGGATGTGCGCCATCAGGTCGTCGATGCCCAGCGACGGCTCTTCGATGAGCGCCAACGTGGCATTGATGACCTCGGTCATGTTGTGCGGCGGGATGTTCGTCGCCATACCGACCGCGATGCCCGCCGACCCGTTGACGAGCAGGTTCGGCACGCGGGTGGGCAACACCAGCGGCTCGCTCTCGCTCTCGTCGTAGTTGGGACCGAAGTCGACCGTTTCCTTGTCGATGTCGGCGAGCAACTCATGCGTGAGGCGCGCCATGCGCACCTCGGTGTATCGCATGGCCGCCGCGTTGTCGCCGTCGACCGAACCGAAGTTGCCCTGGCCGTCGACCAGCATGTAGCGCAGCGAGAACGGCTGGGCCATGCGGACGATGGTGTCGTAAACCGACGCATCGCCATGCGGGTGGTATTTACCGATCACGTCACCGACGACGCGTGCCGACTTCTTGTAGGGCTTGTTCCAGGCGTTGCCCAGTTCGTTCATGGCGAACAGGACGCGTCGATGCACCGGCTTGAGGCCGTCGCGCACATCGGGCAGCGCACGGCCGACAATGACGCTCATCGCATAGTCGAGGTAGCTCTGGCGCATCTCGTCTTCGATGTTGACGCGAATGACTTCTTTGGCGAGTTCTGCCATCAATCGACTTCCTGGAATATCCGTGAAAAAGCCCCCGCCGACCGCCTGGTGTCGCGGCATGGCGACGGGGTCGACCCAACCTTGCGAGCATACCACAAACAGCCTCGAAAAGACAGCGAAAAATCTCGCAAAATCAGTAACTTAAACTTCGGTTTTGACGGTGTTGAAAAGCACCGTGCGCGCCAATAGGAAGTTAGCGGCGGCGCCCGAGACCGAGCCGGCGGCAACCGCCACCGCAGGCCAGGCGCGCAGGGCCGGAAACAGGTGCAACACGAGCACGTAGGCGCCGTTGTTGAAGGCCGCGCCGACCATCATCAGGCCGATCCAGTGCAGCCACTCGCTGCGGCCGTCACGACCCGACTCGCGATGCGCGAACGTCTGATGTCGGCTCCACCACCAGGTGAACGTGGCTGCGGCGAGAAACGACACCACGCGGGCACCGTAGACGTTCCATTCCGCCAGGCGCACCAGCGCCTGCGCGATGCCGCCATCGATGACGAAGCCGATCAGCCCGCCCAGGGCGAACAGGGAAAACTCGCGACGCAGGGGCGTCACGGAAACATGATCCGCATCTGCTCTTCGTCGGGCTTCAGGATCACGCCGCGCTCGGTGACGATCGCATCGATGAGCTCGGCCGGCGTGACGTCGAAGACGGGGTTCCAGGCGTCGGCCCCGTCGATGACCGTGCGCATGCCGCCGACCGATAGCAACTCGGTGGCGTCGCGCAATTCGATCTCGATGTCACTGCCGGTGGCCGTGGCCATGTCGACGGTGGTCGACGGCGCCACCACCATGAACTTCACGCCATGGTGGCGGGCGGCGATGGCGAGTTGGTAGGTGCCGATCTTGTTCGCCGTGTCGCCGTTGGCGGCGATCCGGTCGGCTCCCACGATCACCCACTTGACTCGCCCGTGCGTCATCAGGTGCGAGGCGGCGGAATCGGCGATGAGCCGTGCGGGGATGCCGTCGCGCACGAGTTCCCACATGGTCAGGCGGGCGCCTTGCTGCCAGGGACGGGTTTCGCCGGCGTAGACGTGTTCGATGCGGCCGGCCTCGACGCCGGCGCGGATCACGCCCAACGCGGTGCCATAGCCAGCCGTGGCCAGCGATCCGGTATTGCAGTGGGTGATGACGTCGGAGCCGGCCTCGATGAGCGCCGCGCCGAGTTCACCC
>CAJYHU010000139.1 GCA_913774655.1 uncultured Luteibacter sp.
GGCCGAACTCCGATCCCTGGCCAACGGCGCCGACTGACCCGACCAATGGTTGGCGAAGTCGGTGGCATTGGCCGAACGCAGCGGACCCACCGCGGCGGCGGCCGTCGGAAACGCCGGCACGAGGTCGGACAGTGGCCCGACCTCGCGGACGAGCCGGTTGGCGATGCCACGCGCCGGCCGTCCGGTAAAGACGTTGGTGACCATCGTGCCGTCGTCGGTGGCCGCGTGCAGCGCGGCGCGATACGCGTCGCCCACCTGGGCCTCCGGCGTGAACAGATAGGCGGTGCCGACCTGCACCGCCGACGCGCCAAGAGCGAAGGCGGCCCGCACGCCACGGGCGTCGGCGATGCCACCCGCGGCGATCACCGGCACCGGCACCGCGTCGACCACCTGCGGCACGAGCGACATCGTGCCGACCTGGGACGCCATGTCGTCGCCGAGGAAGTTGCCCCGGTGCCCACCCGCTTCGTATCCCATGGCGATCACCGCGTCGACGCCGCGTTCGACCAGCCAGCGCGCTTCGGCCACGGTGGTGGCCGACGCGATCACCTTCGCGCCGGTGTCATGCACCCGCCGCAGCAACGTCGCGTCGGGCAGGCCGAAGTGAAAGCTCACGACTTCGGGACGATACGCCTCAACGATCGCGCAGTACGCCTCGTCGAACGGTGCCCGCCCCCCGGGCGACGGCGTCAGTGCCGGGTCGAGGCCGTGCTCGACGTAGTAAGGGGCCAGCCGCGCGCGCCACGCCATCTGCGCGACAGGATCGGGCGGCGGCGCGACATGGGCGAAGAAGTTGAGATTGATCGGGCGCGATGTGGCGGCACGGATGGTGTCCAGCGCCGCCGTCATCTGCGCCACGGTCAGCGCCGCGCCGGGCAGCGAACCCAGGCCACCGGCATCGCTCACGGCCACGACCATCTGTGCGGTGGTGGCGCCGGCCATCGGCGCCTGCACCACCGGCAGGTCGATGCCGAACAACGCGGTAACGCGGCGATCGCGGGACTCGTTCATGAGGTTGCCATCGGGGAAGGCCAGACGGTCATGTTACCCCGGTGTGGCGACCTCGCCGGCGCGGACGCGGATCAGCCCCTGCCGCGCCAGCGCATGCAGGCGCGCGGCCATCGCGCCGGCCGCCCTGGCGTCCACGCTCAACGCAAGCAGGTCCGTCGAACGCCATTCCGCCCACGGCCGGAACGTCTCGACGGCCTTGAGCACGGTGTCGCGGACCCATGGATCACGCTGTTCGTTCCATACCCGGAAGGTCGCCTGGCCCGATCGCGCCACGATGGCGCGCACGACATGCCGCGCCGTGGTTTCCACCTCGTCACCGAGGGCGAGGTCGTCGATGAAAAACGGAATGCAGCAAAGCACGAAGCGCCGGGGCTTCACCCTTTGCCACCAGAGTTGCTCCCAGCGCGTGCGGCCATCGCGCATGCCGACGAGCATGGGAAACGTGCTGTTGGCCCAGGCCTTCCACGCCGGATGACCGTGCGTCGCGACACACTCGCGATCCTGTTGAATCATGACATCTCCCTGGGACGGCGCTACGGCCCTCCGTCGCGAATCCTTGCCTTGACCTTCGCAGTCAACCACTTACCCGCATCACGCGGGGCCGCGGACCTTAATCGATTCGCCGCCGGAGGGTCAACCGGCGCCTCCGCGCGCCGACGTGTCCGGCACACGAGGCATAATGGTGCGTTACCGCCTTTCCGGACGATTCCATGGCGCATTACGCCGGCCCCCTGCTCACGCGCGACGTCGCGCTCGCCCTGCTCGCGGCCCGGGATGCCGGCCAGGCGACGTGGCATGGCTCGCTCGACCTGGGTCGCTCGCAGGTGACGGTGACGCTGGGCGACACGCACTGGCACGGACTGGGACACGATCACCCGTATGCGCAGGGGCTGAAGGACCGCACGATCTATTACCGCGAGGGCGACGGCTACGAGGCGGTGTCGCGTTTCGCCGGCGCATTGATCAAGCTCGTGCCGACCGAGTGGGGCGCGCCGACCTTTGAGATCGACGGTATCAAGATGCTGCCCACGGCCCGGGAGTCGCCCGTGGACGATGCGCGACGCAAGGTCGCGCTGGTCGAACCGCGCGGCAAGACGGTGCTCGACACGTGCGGCGGTCTGGGCTATTTCGCGGCGTGTTGCCTGGAGGCTGGCGTCGGACGCATGCAATCGTTCGAGAAGAACCGCGAGGTGCTGTGGCTGCGCACGCTCAATCCGTGGTCGCCCGACCCGGATGCCCCTTCCGCGGCGGGCCGTCTTACGCTCACCCATGCCGACGTCGCTGAGGCGATCCAGGCCCTGCCGGATGCATCGGTCGATGCCGTGCTGCACGACCCGCCCCGCTTCGGCATCGCCGGTGAACTTTATTCCCAGGCGTTCTACGACCACCTGGCCCGGGTGCTACGCCGGGGCGGCAAGCTGTTTCATTACACCGGCAGCCCCAACAAGCTGACGAGCGGGCGCGACGTGCCGCGCGAAGTGGTGAAGCGCCTCGAAAAAGCGGGTTTCCATGCACGGCCCGAACTCGATGGCGTTTTCGCGACACGTCGATGAACCCTTCGGAGAGTGCGCCACGCATCACGAAACGCGGGCGCCAGATGACGAAAATTCTCAAATGCAATTGATAACGATTGCTATTTAGATATACTCCAGGGGTCTTCCGTTACGGCCCCTGTCATGGATTGCCACGTCGGCCTGCTCAATTCGGTGCCATCGCCCTTGCTGTGCGAGATGTTCGGCGCGGCCGGATACCATTTCGCGGTGCTCGACCTCGAACACCTGCTGGTGTCCCCCGACGACCTCCAGCACGCCATTCGCGCCTGTGAGATCGGTGGCTGCGAGCCCTGGGTGCGCGTACCCGAGGTGGACACCCAATTGATCGGTCGCGTGCTCGACGCCGGTGCGACCGGCGTGGTGATCCCGCGGCTCGAAACCGCCGCCCAGGCACGCCGTGCCGTCGAGGCCGC
>CAJYHU010000140.1 GCA_913774655.1 uncultured Luteibacter sp.
CGGTGGTCGACCTCACCTTCACCGCCTCGCGCGAAACCACCAAGGAAGAAATCGACGCCGCCATCCACGAAGCGGCCAACGGCAAGCTGAAGGGCATCCTCGCGGTGAACACCCAGCCGCTGGTGTCGATCGACTTCAACCACAACCCGCATTCGTCGATCTACGACGCGACGCAGACCCGCGTCATGGGCGGCACGCTGGTGAAGGTGCTCTCGTGGTACGACAACGAGTGGGGCTTCTCCAACCGCATGCTCGACATGGCGAAGGCGTTGATGGCGGCGAAGTAAGCCGCCACGGCGTCGCGAAAACGCCTGAAAACGTCATGCCGCCGCCCTCGGGCGGTGGCATGATCGCGAAGGCCCGTACATGGGGTGCGGGCCTTCTTCGTTTCCGGATGACTCGAATGACGCGACAACTGATCCTTCTCGCCTGCCTGGCCTTCGCCCCGTGGGCCCACGCATCGGACTGCACCGCCACCTCGCCCCCCGCCGGCGCACTCGTTGGCCAGGGCTTGCTCGACCCCGCGACGCCGGACGCCGAGCGGCAACGGCTCGGCGATGCGCTCATGTGTTCGGCGCTGGCGGGTAACGCCAGCAGCCAGGAAATCGCCGGATCGCTCTACCGCTGGGGGCCGCGTCACCCGGCGCATGTGTTTCCGGAGGATCACGCCAGGGCGCGCGACCTGCTGACGGCGGCTGCCAGCCAGGGCCGCCTGGGCGCCATGCTCAAGCTGGCCGAACTCGAACTGGCCGATGGCCACCCCCGGGAGGCGATGATCTGGGTGCAGGTCGAAGGGCAGTTCTACCGCCGCCGGGAAGGCAAGGCCGACGTCGTCGAAGACACCACCGTCGCGAGCTACTACGTGATGCTGCTCAAGCGCGCCACCGATGCCCTGGGCCGCTGGGACGTCGCCGCGCTCGACCGGCAGATCGACGCGCGCATCGCGATGGTGGAGGCGCAGATCGCCGCGCTGCCCCCGCACCACGACAGGTCGCCACCGCTCTCACGCGGCAAGGTGCCGCCCCAGCAGCGCATGCACGGTGCATCGCCGACGGACATCCAGGAGGGTGCCTATGCGCAGTTCTTCGCCGAAATCGGCCCGGACGGCCGGGTGGCTCGCAGCTGGCTGATCGATGCGTACCCCAATCCGGGCAGCGGCCTGCGCGTTTCGCGCGCCTTGCAGGAGGTGCGCTGGAACGCGCTACCCGCGGGCGACACGACCATGCGTTACGCGATCGTGCCGCTGACGGTCGCCAGCCTGCAACGCAGCATCCACCTGAAATCCTGAGTCACGGCGTCCAGGAGCCGCTCGCGGCTCCCGGACGGGGTCAGCCTTTGCGGATCGTCTGTTCGATGGCGCCGAAGATCGACACGCCGGCCGCATCGGTCACCTCGATGCGTACGGTATCGCCGAAGGCGAGGAACGGCGTCGACGGCTTGCCATCGCGCAGCGTTTCCACCGTACGCTGTTCGGCGAGGCAGGAGGCGCCCTTGCCGGTGTCGTCGTTGGCGATGGTGCCCGAGCCCACGATCGTGCCGGCGGTCAGGGGGCGCGTCTTCGCGGCATGCGCCACCAGTTGCGAGAAGTCGAACTGCATGTCGACCCCGCACTCGGCTTCGCCGAACCACTGGCCATTGATCCACGTGCGCATCGGCAGGTGCAGCTTGTCGCCCTGCCAGGCGTCGCCCAGTTCGTCCGGCGTGACGAACACCGGCGACAGGGCCGAGCGCGGCTTGGATTGCAGAAATCCGAAGCCTTTCTCCAACTCCCCGGGGATCAGCCCACGCAGCGACACGTCGTTGACCAGGCCCACGAGCTGGATGTGGCCCGACGCCTGCGACGGCGTGGCGGCCATCGGCACGTCATCGGTGATCACCACCACCTCGGCCTCAAGGTCGATACCGTAGTCTTCGCTCGTCACCACCACCGGATCGCGCGGCCCGAGGAAGCCGGCGCTGGTGGCCTGGTACATGAGCGGATCGACGTAGAACGACTCGGGCACCTTGGCCCCGCGGGCGCGGCGCACGCGCTCGACGTGCGGCAGGTAGGCGCTGCCGTCGACGAACTCGAACGCGCGCGGGAGCGGCGCGGCCAGGTGAGTGACGTCCAGGGCGAACGCGCCGTCGGCACGGCCGTCGTTGAGGTCTTCGGACAGGGCATTGAGCCGCGGCGCCACCGCGTGCCAGTCATCGAGCGCGGCCTGCATCGTGGCGGCGATGCCGGTGGCCTTCACGGCGCGGGTGAGATCGCGACTGACGACCACCAGGGTGCCGTCGCGACCGCCTTCCTTAAGCGAAGCGAGTTTCATGGGTTTCCTTTTCGCTCAGCCGGCGGGATCGAAGTGCTTCTTCAGATCGCGCCAGCATTCGTAATAGTTGCCCTGCAATGCCGTCGAGGCCAGCGCCTGGCGGCTGGGCCGGATGACCTTGCGGGTCTCGAACATGAAAGCCATGGTACCCGTGATGTGGTCGGGCTTCGTGACATCCGCGTGCGAGGCCTTCTCGAAACTCGCCGCGTCGGGGCCATGCCCGCTCATGCAGTTGTGCAGGCTCGAACCACCGGGCACGAAACCGCCGGCCTTGGCGTCGTAGGCGCCATGGATCAGGCCCATGAAGTCGCTGGCGACGTTGCGATGGAAATACGGCGGACGGAACGTGTGCTCGGCCACCAGCCAGCGCGGCGGGAAAATCACGAAGTCCATGTTGGCCACGCCCGGCGTATCGCTGGCCGAGGTCAGCACGGTGAAGATCGACGGATCCGGATGGTCCACGGCGATCGAGCCGATCGTGTTGAACCGGCGCAGGTCGTATTTATAGGGCGCGTAATTGCCGTGCCAGCCGACCACGTCCAGCGGCGAATGGCCGATGCGCGCGTGCCAGAGCGTGCCCTGGAAC
>CAJYHU010000141.1 GCA_913774655.1 uncultured Luteibacter sp.
GTTCGTGCCCGTCGTCAGCCTGACCCTTCCATCGTCCGCCCAGGGCACGGCCTCGTTCGCCTATAACGAAAGCGACCAGGCGGTGCCCGATCCAGGCGATACGGGAGAGACCGGGTGTTCGGGGCGGCCCGGCGCGGTCACGTTCGATGCGATCAGACCCATCGACGAGGACTGGTTCTATCTCACGCCCGAGCTACCGGAGGTTAAGTCTTATGCCAGCCGAGCAGCTGGCGAACCATACGCGGTAAAGAAAACGACCGACCCGGGCGATTGCCCTCTGAGTGGTAGCTACGTGGAATATCCGGCCGATTTTTTACTCCTGAACACGAGGCCATACGTTGGCGCCACGACCTTGTCATTCGACTACTCAGCGACAACCGACGGCAACGTTCAGATTTATAATGTCAATGTACCCCTGCCGGCGAGTCGTCACCACTTCGAACAGATCGTCGATGGTCGCTTGATCAGAGACATATTGATAACTGGCAGCGGCCGAATCAAGATCGATAACCTCTACATCGGGCCATGACCCGTCCGGCCGCAACACGATGCCGCCCTGTCCAGGGCGGCATCTGCCCGAAACAGCCACATCGGTCTTGACCTATACTCCGCCCGATGAAGCCCAACGTCCTGCTGCAGTACATCCTCCCGCATCGTTTCCTTTCGCGCATCGTCTACCAGGCGACGCGCTGGGCGTGGGCGCCCTGGAAGAATTTTCTCATCCGGGAGATCGTGCAGCGTTACGACGTCGACATGAGCCAGGCGGCCCAGCCCGATCCACTGGCCTACCCGCACTTCAACGCCTTCTTTACCCGTAAGCTCAAGGCCGGCGCCCGGACGGCGGCGGACGGCGATCCGGATACCCTGCTCTGCCCCGCCGACGGCCGGATCAGCCAGGCGGGACGTATCCGCGACGGGCGGATCTTCCAGGCCAAGGGCCAGGAATTCACGGCTGCCGAACTGCTTGGCGACGAGGCCGCCGCTGCGCCGTTCCGCAACGGCAGCTTCGTCACCATCTATCTTTCGCCGCGCGACTATCACCGGGTGCATATGCCCCTGGACGGCGACCTGGAAGGCACCACTCACGTACCGGGCCGCATCTTCAGCGTGGCGCCCTTCGCGGTCGAGGCCATCCCACGCCTGTTCGCCCGCAACGAACGCCTTGTCTGCCGGTTTACCGGCGCGCACGGGCCGTTCGTCTCGGTGATGGTGGGCGCGATCCTGGTGTCCAGCGTCGCCACCGTGTGGGACGGCCTGGCCATCCCGCCTTATGCCTCGGACATCATCCGCACCGACTGCCGCGATCGGCATGTCCGCCTGGAGCGGTTCGCGGAAATGGCCCGCTTCAACATGGGTTCCACCGTGATCCTCCTCCTGCCGGAGGGTTATGCGCTGGACGACCTTGCCCCACAGCAGCAGGTGCAGGTAGGTCAACGGCTTGGGCGGTGGGTGCGTTCATCGATGTGACGACCGTCGTCACATTGTGACGAAAACGTCTTACATTCGACGCATCCCCGGCGTATGCTGCGCACATTCGGCACTCCGTTAGGGGACGGGGCGCCGGAGAGCACCGAGAAACACCGTTAGGGGAAGTCGTCCATGCGCCTGGTTACCCATCTCATCGCGTTGAACCGCGAGATTCGTCTACGCCGCCAGCTTGCCGATATCGAGCGCGTCGTGCTGGACCTGCCGGTGCGTACGCACGCCGAACTCCAGCAACTCGTGCGCCGCGAGATGGAACAAGCCGCCGCCTGCGACTTCCCCCACCTCTACGGCACGCCGCCCGAAGAGCGTTACAGCACCTATGGGCATGGCCCGGACATCGGCCTTGCCAAAGCCCGCTCGGAAAACCCGCTGATCGCCACGCGCGGCGTCGCGCTCTGGCTCGCCGCGGTCTACCACGAAACCCTCGACGCCCGCCGCCCCGGCGCGGAAGAACTGCACCGGCAGATCCTTCGCCTGATGCGGCAGATCAAGGAGCTGTCTGTGTCCGATCGCCGCGACGCACATTCGGACTGGATGCCCTCGCGCGCCGCGATCTGACGGCCGGCCCTCAGCGGCAGACCGGAATCCGCAGCGACTGCCCCACCTGGAGCTGGTGGCCCCTTAGTCCGTTCATTTTCGCGATGTCCTCGACGTCGGCGCAGCTGGTCTTGCGGGCGATGCTGACCAGCGTGTCGCCCCGACGCACCGTGTAGCTACGCGACGCGCTCGACGAGGGGCGCGAGCTGACGCTCGGAGTCGACCCGTTGGCCAGGGCGGCCGAGGTCGCCGCCGGCGGCGGTGGCGCGATGATCTTCACCGCGTTGTGCAGATCGCTGGCGAGGATCGGCCACGGACCGTCCGCACAGGCCGAGGCGTAGGCCTTCTCCAGTTGCCGCGGCACCTCCAGGCGCGTGCCCATCGGCAGACTCACCTGCGGGTCGAGCCGGGGGTTGAGGTTGCGCAGCGTGCGGAACCAGCCATCGCGCATGCCCTCGGACGAGCCCAGGCAAATGGTGAGTTCAGACAACGAGGCAGGCCGTTTGAGCACGATCTGACCCGGCGCGCCGTCGATCTTCGGCCAGGTCAGGTGGTAGCTGTCCGGATGAAGGAACAGCCATGCCGCCGCCAGCACCATCGGAACATAGTCGCGGGTTTCGGCCGACATCTGGCCGTAGATCGCCGGATCGTAGAACCCCGCGCCCGGATTGGAGGCGGCGATGCGGCGCATGCGGCCCTCGCCACCGTTGTAGGCAGCCAGGGTCATCTCAAGATTGTTATTGAAGGCGGCCAACTGCTCGTCGATGTATTCGGCGTTCGCCTGGGCCGCCATGGTCGGATCGAAGCGCTCGTCGAAGCCGTTCTCGCTCGACAGGCCAAAGCGCAGGCCGGTGGCGTACATGAACTGCAAGGGGCCGGACGCGCCCGACCGCGACACGGCATGCACCTTGCCCCCCGACTCCTTGGCCATGATGCCGAACAGCAGCGCTTCGGGAAGATCGGCCTTCTGGTAGGCGGGCCACATCTTGTAGCGCATCATCTGATAGTTGACGTAGGCGTCCATCAGGTTGGGACGCAGTTGGGTCAACCACATCTCCAGCGCCGCCTTCACCGGGCCGTTCATGACCATCATGTCGGCGAACTTCTGCCCCTTCAGCAGGGTGACGCTGCGCTGGGCCTGGGGCAGGGCATTGACCGCCACCGAACCGGCCGCATCGCCCGGCTGCGCGCCCACCTCCGCCCCTTGCTCGGTGTCGTCGGCGTCTTCGCCCTCGATGAAGCTGCCGTCCTTCAGGCGCAGGAGACGATCGAACACGGCGGCGAAGCGTTGCGGATCGCAACCCGGGGTAAGACCGCAGCGTGCCGAGGCGTCCTTGAGCTGGTCGAGGGCCTGCTTGCGCGTCTGTGCCGCCTGGGGGGTGTCACCGCGACGAGCCTGCTCGATCGACGCCTCGTAGCCCTTGCTCGCCTGGTTCATCCGGTCGTACAACGCGTTGACCTGGGGTGTCGCCGCGCCGTGGCGGGTGCCGCCGCCGGATGCGCAACCGGCCAGAATGGCCACAGGCAGGAGAAGGGCACAACGGGAAACGCGGAAAGGCATGGGGGCTCGGCGAGGTCGGACAATGGCCGCCACGTTAATCCTCGCTCCCCCGCAACTCAAGCGTTACGCGACGGGATTTCTCCGTACCGGCGCATCCTTGCGTAAACTTGTTCAGGCCATTCATAAGGAGCCGCCGCATGCCCGGCATACTCATCGGACGCGACGACCACACCGCCGTCGAACTGGACTCGCGTTACGGCAACCGCCACGGCATGATCGCCGGCGCGACCGGCACCGGCAAATCCGTGTCGCTGATGCTTCTGGCCGAAGGGTTCTCGCGCCTGGGGGTGCCCTGCTTTCTCGCCGATGCCAAGGGCGACCTCGCCGGGCTATCGCAGCCGGCGGGCGCCCCGTCGGAAACACTCCAGGCCCGTCTGGCCCGGCTCGGTCTCACGGGATGGGCCCCCCAGGCCAACCCGGTCGTGTTCTGGGACCTCGAAGGCACGCTCGGCCACCCGGTGCGCAGCACGGTGTCGGAAATGGGCCCGACCTTGCTCGCCCGCGTGCTCGAACTCAACGATACCCAGCAGGGCGTGCTCGAGGTGGTGTTCCGCGTGGCCGACGACGAAGGACTGCTGCTGCTCGACCTCGGCGACCTGCGCGCGATGCTCGGCTTCGTCGCCGAACAGGCCAAGGTCGTATCGTCGCGTTACGGACTGGTCAGCGCCCAGAGCATCGCGGCGATCCAGCGCGCCCTGCTCAGGCTCGAACAGGACAGCGGCGACGCGTTCTTCGGCGAACCCGCCCTGGAACTGACCGACCTCATGCGCCAGGACATGAGCGGCCGCGGCGTCATCAACGTGCTGGCCGCCGAGCGCCTCATCCTCAAGCCGCGGCTATATGCCACGTTCCTGCTGTGGATGCTTTCCGAACTGTTCGAGCACCTGCCGGAGGTCGGCGACCTGGACATGCCGAAGCTGGTGTTTTTCTTCGACGAGGCGCACCTGCTCTTCGACGACGCGCCGGCGTCGCTTCGCCAGCGCGTGGAACAGGTGGTGCGCCTCATCCGCAGCAAGGGCGTAGGCGTGTATTTCTGCTCGCAGAATCCCGATGACGTGCCTGGCGACGTCCTCGGTCAGCTCGGCAACCGGGTACAGCACGCGTTGCGCGCGTTCACGCCGCGCGACCAGAAGGCCGTGAAGGCGGCGGCCGAAACGTTCGCGCGCAACCCGGCACTGAACGTCGCCGAAGTTATCGGCGCGCTGGGCACCGGCGAGGCGCT
>CAJYHU010000142.1 GCA_913774655.1 uncultured Luteibacter sp.
CGCTCACCTCGCCGAACCTGGGCGTGGCGATCCGCCGGTGGTGCCGCCACCATCGGCTGCTGGTGGACGACATCGTCCTGTCGCTCACGGTGGCGGACGGTGAAGCGACGGTCCGGATCGAGGAGCGGCGCTTCACCGTCCGCCACCGTGAGCGACAGGACGATGTCGTCCACCAGCAGCCGATGGTGGCGGCACCACCGGCGGATCGCCACGCCCAGGTTCGGCGAGGTGAGCGAGGCGCGGCACAGCATGCCGTAGCTGCCCCAGGGCAGCTTGCGGCCGAACCAGCCCAGTGCCTCGTCGTCGAGTTCCTGCATCGCGTGTTCGTTCAGCGTCTCGAACTGGGCCGCGGTCACGCGGGCGCCCGGCCGCCACAGCTCGCGCGGCGTGATCTGTGCCGCCCGTAAGGCCGCGCCGGGATCGACGCCATGGCGCGCGTACCCCTTCACGATCGCCTGCACGAAGGCCATCGGTGTCGCTGCGCGTGGGGGCTTGACGAGGGTGGATGCAGTCATTCGAGAGCGGCTGGATGTGGCGCGATTTGCAACCATTGTGGCGCCAAATGCGGGGAGGGGCGGCGTAAGCTGCAGCAAACGGACATCCCTACGCGAAGGGCGCAAAAGTTGCGCGAAGGACGCGAAAGAACTTCAGAAGAGAAGGCGGTTCTTTTGCGCCCTTCGCGAAGTCTTCGCGTCCTTCGCGTATGGAGGTCCGATCCCTGCACCCCTGCCTTCGAGGAGACAACGCATGAGCCAGATCGGCCTGAATTTCGACCTGGGCGAGACCATCGATTCGCTGCGTGACGCGGTGGCCGATTTCTGCGCCCACGAGATCGCGCCGCGCGCCGCCGAGATCGACCGCGCCAACCTGTTCCCGCACGACCTCTGGGCCAAGCTCGGATCGCTCGGCCTTCACGGCATGACGGTGAAGGAGGAGTACGGCGGTACCGAACTGGGCTACCTCGCGCACATCGTGGCCATGGAAGAGGTGTCGCGTGCGTCGGCGTCCGTCGGCCTCTCCTACGGCGCGCACTCCAACCTGTGCGTGAACCAGATCCACCGCAACGGCAGCGAGGCGCAGAAGAAGAAGTACCTGCCGAAGCTCGTGAGCGGCGAGCACGTCGGCGCGCTGGCCATGAGCGAGCCCAACGCCGGCTCGGACGTGGTGAGCATGAAGCTCCGGGCCGAGAAGAAGGACGGCTACTACGTCCTCAACGGCGGCAAGATGTGGATCACCAACGGCGGCGACGCCGACACGCTGGTCATCTACGCCAAGACAGAGCCCGAGATGGGCGCGCGCTGCATGACGGCCTTCATCGTCGAGAAGGGCTTCAAGGGCTTCTCCGCCGGCACCAAGCTCGACAAGCTGGGCATGCGCGGCTCCAACACCTACCCGCTCTTCTTCGACAACTGCGAGGTGCCCGAAGAGAACGTCCTGGGCGGCGAAGGCAACGGCGCCAAGGTGCTGATGAGTGGCCTGGACTACGAGCGCGCCGTGCTGTCGGGCGGCCCGCTGGGCATCATGGCCGCGTGCATGGATGCCGTGATCCCTTACGTGCATGACCGCAAGCAGTTCGGCCAGAGCATCGGCGAGTTCCAGCTCATGCAGGGCAAGATCGCCGACATGTACTCCACCTGGCAGGCCACGCGCGCCTACGTGTACGCCGTGGGCAAGGCCTGCGACCGCAACGACCATGCGCGCACCTTCCGCAAGGACGCGGCCGGCGCCATCCTGTACTCCGCCGAGAAGGCGACCTGGATGGCCGGCGAGGCGATCCAGGCGCTGGGTGGCGTGGGCTACACCAAGGACTTCCCGGTCGAGCGGCTGTGGCGCGATGCGAAGCTGTACGAAATCGGCGCGGGCACCTCGGAGATCCGTCGCATGCTGATTGGGCGCGAGTTGTTTGCGGAGACGTCCTGAAAATCGGACACCCATACGCGAAGGACGCGAAGGTTTCGCGAAATTCGCAAAGTATTCAACTGAAAAATCTCTTCTTTCGCGTCCTTCGCGAGATCTTCGCGACCTTCGCGTATGGGAGCCCGCTTCTGGAGACCTGCGATGAATGAAGCCCTGAGCTACGCACGCGGCGCCACCGAGCCGCCGCTGATCGAGCAGACCATCGGCGATTTCTTCGATGCGATGGTGGCGCGCCAGCCCGAGGCCCTGGCGCTGGTGAGCCGGCACGAGGGCGTGCGGCGCAGCTATGGCGAACTGCAGGCCGAGTCGAACCGGCTGGCCAGCGCGTTGCTCCGCGCCGGCCTGCAGCCGGGCGACCGCATCGGCATCTGGTCGCACAACAACCTGGCCTGGGTGCTGATGCAGATCGCCACCGCCAAGGCCGGGCTGGTCCTGGTGAACATCAACCCGGCCTACCGCACCTCGGAGGTCGAGTACGCGCTCAACAAGGTGGGCTGCCAGGCGCTGGTCACCATGCCGCGCTTCAAGACCAGCGAGTACCTGGCGATGCTGCGCGAGCTGGGTGCAGCGAAGCTGCCGCAGCTGAAGAACATCTGGTGGGTCGATGCCCCGGACAGCGCGGACGAGCCTGGCTTCGACATCCCGCTTGAGCGCTTCTCGACGCTGCTGCAGTCGGGTGACGCCGCCGATGCGCGCGTGACCGAGGTACAGCGCACCCTCAAGGCCACCGATCCCATCAACATCCAGTTCACCAGCGGCACCACCGGCTTTCCCAAGGGCGCGACGCTCACCCACCGCAACATCCTCAACAACGGCTTCTTCATCGGCGAATGCATGAAGCTCGGCCCCGAGGACAGGCTGTGCATCCCCGTGCCGATGTACCACTGCTTCGGCATGGTGCTGGGCAACCTGGCCTGCCTCACGCACGGCTCGGCCATCGTCTACCCCAACGACGGCTTCGACCCGCTGCTCACGCTCGAGGCGGTGCAGGCGGAGAAGTGCACCGCGCTGCACGGCGTGCCGACGATGTTCATCGCCGAGCTGGACCACCCGCGCTTCGCCGAGTTCGACCTGTCGAGCCTGCGCACCGGCATCATGGCCGGCACGGCCTGCCCGATCGAGGTGATGAAGCGCGTGGTGGAGCGCATGCATCTGTCGCAGATCACCATCGCCTACGGCATGACCGAGACCAGCCCGGTGAGTTGCCAGAGCAGCACCGACACGCCGCTGGCACTGCGCGTGTCGACCGTGGGCACGGTGCAGCCGCACCTGGAGGTGAAGATCGTCGACCCCGAAAGCGGGGCCACCGTGCCGCGCGGCCAGTCGGGCGAGCTGTGCACGCGCGGCTATTCGGTGATGCACGGCTACTGGGGTGACGCGGCGAAGACGCGCGAGGCCATCGATGCCGAGCACTGGATGCACACCGGCGACCTGGCCACCATGGACGCCCAGGGCTACGTCAACATCGTCGGCCGCATCAAGGACATGGTGATCCGCGGCGGCGAGAACATCTACCCGCGCGAGATCGAGGAGTTCCTCTACCGCCATCCCAAGGTGCAGGACGTACAGGTCGTCGGCCTTCCCGACCGCAAGTACGGGGAGGAACTGTGCGCCTGGGTCATTCCCAAGCCCGGCCAGCAACCGACCGAGGACGAGATCCGTGCCTTCTACAAGGGCCAGATCGCGCACTACAAGGTGCCGAAGTACATCCGCTTCGTCACCGAGTTCCCCATGACCGTGACCGGCAAGATCCAGAAGTTCAAGATCCGTGATGTGATGAAGACGGAACTGGGGCTGGCGGAGGAGAAGACGGCTTGAGAAGCGGACTTCCATACGCGAAGGTCGCGAAGGTTTCGCACAGGGCGCAAAGGGAATGCAAGGATTTTTGAAGGCTGTTTTTCGCGACCTTCGCGCAACTTTTGCGACCTTCGCGTACGGATGTCCGTGCCCGAATTCGATATTTCCATGACCAAACTCGAATCCAAACTCAACCCCCGCAGCGCCGAATTCCAGGCCAATGCCGCTGCGATGCGTGCCCTGGTCGACGACCTGCGCGGCCAGTTCGCGAAGGTGGAGCAGGGCGGCGGCGAGGCCGCGCGGGCCAAGCACACCGCGCGCGGCAAGCTGCTGCCGCGCGAGCGCGTGAACCAGCTGCTCGACCCCGGCACACCGTTCCTGGAGCTCTCGCCGCTGGCGGCGCACGGCATGTACGACGGGGCGGCACCGGGCGCCGGCGTCATCACCGGCATCGGGCGCGTGAACGGCGTGGACTGCGTGATCGTGTGCAACGACGCCACGGTCAAGGGCGGCACCTACTACCCGATGACGGTGAAGAAGCACCTGCGCGCGCAGGAGATCGCCGAGCAGAACCGGCTGCCCTGCATCTACCTGGTCGATTCGGGCGGCGCCAACCTGCCGAACCAGGACGAGGTGTTTCCCGACCGCGAGCACTTCGGCCGCATCTTCTACAACCAGGCCAACATGAGCGCGCAGGGCATCGCGCAGATCGCCGTGGTCATGGGCTCGTGCACGGCGGGTGGTGCCTACGTGCCGGCGATGAGCGACGAATCCATCATCGTGAAGAACCAGGGCACCATCTTCCTGGGCGGCCCGCCGCTCGTGAAGGCGGCCACCGGCGAGGTGGTATCGGCCGAAGACCTGGGCGGCGGCGACGTGCACACGCGCCTGTCGGGCGTGGCCGACCACCTGGCACAGAACGACCTGCATGCGCTCGCGCTGGCGCGCAGCGCCGTCGCGCACCTCAATGCCAGAAGTTCAGAGTCGAATCGGGCTGCAGCGCCCGTCCCGTCTGCGGCAAGCGCTCCTGATTTCGTAGCGGAAGAGCTCTACGGCGTGATTCCGACGGATACGCGCAAGCCCTTCGACGTGCGCGAGATCATTGCCCGCATCGTCGACGGCAGCGAGTTCCACGAGTTCAAGGCGCGCTTCGGCGCCACGCTGGTCTGCGGCTTCGCGGCCATCGAGGGCATGCCGGTGGGCATCGTCGCCAACAACGGCATCCTGTTCAGCGAATCGGCGCAGAAGGGTGCGCACTTCATCGAGCTGTGCGGCCAACGCAAGATCCCGCTGGTGTTCCTGCAGAACATCACCGGCTTCATGGTCGGGCGCAAGTACGAGAACGAGGGCATCGCGCGCCATGGCGCCAAGATGGTCACGGCCGTGGCCACCGTGAACGTGCCCAAGTTCACCGTCATCATCGGCGGCAGCTTCGGCGCCGGCAACTACGGCATGTGCGGCCGTGCGTACTCGCCGCGCTTCCTGTGGATGTGGCCCAACGCGCGCATCAGCGTGATGGGCGGCGAACAGGCCGCGAGCGTGCTGGCCACCGTCAAGCGCGACGGCATCGAAGCCCGAGGCGGGCAGTGGAGCGCCGAGGAGGAAGAGGCTTTCAAGGCCCCGATCCGCCAGCAGTACGAAGACCAGGGCCACCCCTACTACGCGACGGCACGGCTGTGGGACGACGGCATCATCGACCCGGCCGACACGCGCCGCGTGCTGGCGCTGGGCCTGGCCGCCGCGCGCCATGCGCCGATCCCCGAGCCGAAGTTCGGCGTGTTCCGGATGTAGGCGGCGATGCATTTCGCCGAGTACTTCGCCGGTCTGGCCCGCTACCACGCGTGGGCCACGCACACGCTGCTGGCTGCGCTCGCGCCCTTGTCCGACGACGCGTGGCACCGCGACGCAGGCCTGTACTTCCACTCGGTCCATGGCACCGTCAACCACCTGCTGCTCACCGACCGGATCTGGTTCGGCCGCTTCGCGCGCGGCGAATCGATCCGCATGCCGCTGGACGCCGAGATCCATGCCGAGCGCGACGCGGCGGTCGCGGCGCTGGCCGATGCGGTCGCCGCATGGCGGCCCTGGGTCGGCACCTTGGAGGCGACGCGCTTCGACGGCGAACTGCGATACACCCGCAACAACGGGGAGCAGGTCCGTCTGCCCTTCACGCCCGCGCTGGGCCACGTGTTCAACCACGCCACGCACCACCGCGGCCAACTGAGCGCGGCCATCACGGCGGCCGGCCTGCCGGGCCCGGAGATGGACTGGATCTCTCTGCAACAAGTGGAGGCGAAAGCCGCATGACCGATTTCACCACCCTCGAACTGCACTTGGACGGCGCCGTCGCGCGCATCTGGCTCAACCGCCCCGAGATGCGCAACGCCATCGACGACGTGTTCATCCGCGAGCTGTCGACCGCGTTCGCGCAGGCCGAGGCGGCGCCCGAGGTGCGCGTGGTCGTGCTCGGCGGGCGCGGGCCGGCCTTCTGCGCCGGCGCCAACCTCAACTGGATGAAGAAGGCCGCCGAGTACACGCAGGAACAGAACCTGCAGGATGCCGCCGGCCTGGCGACCATGCTGCGCACGCTGCACCACAGCAGCAAGCCGGTGGTGGCGCGCATCCAGGGCGACGGGTACGCGGGCGGCATGGGCATCGTGTCGGCCTGCGACGTCGCCATCTCGGTCGACACGGCGAACTACTGCCTCAGCGAAGTCAAGATCGGGCTCATTCCCGCCACGATCAGCCCTTATGTGATCCGGGCGATGGGTGCACGTGCGGCGCAGCGTTACTTCCTCACCGCCGAGCGCTTCGGCGCGGCCGAGGCGCATCGCATCGGCCTCGTGCACGAGGTGGTCGCTGCCGAGGCGCTCGATGCGAAGGTGGACGAGATCGTCAGGTCGCTCTCGGGCGCTGCCCCCGCCGCGCTGGGCGAATGCAAGCGCCTGCTGCGCGACGTCACAGGCCAGCCCATCACCGAAGAACTGACGCAGGAAACCGTGCGCCGCATTGCCGCCATCCGTGCCACCGACGAGGCGCGCGAGGGGTTGCGGTCCTTCCTCGAGAAGCGCAAGCCGTCGTGGTTGACTCAGTCATGAAAGACGGGGAACCGTACGCGAAGGGCGCGAAGGTGGCGCGAAGGACGCAAAAAAGTCCATTCGAATTGGTCTGGTGTCTTTCGCGCCTTTCGCGCCACTTTGGTGTTTCCTTCGCGTGCGGATGTCCGAATTCAAGGGAGGTCGAACAATGAACGGCTTCGACATGTCCCAGCTCATCGCCCTGGCCGCAGCCCTCGGCTGGGCCAGCGGCGTGCGGCTGTACCTCGTGGTGCTGCTCGTGGGCCTGGCCGGCTATCTGGGCTGGGTGCCGCTGCCGGGCGGGCTGCACGTGCTGGCGCACCCGATCGTGCTGGCGGTGAGCGGCTTCCTGGTGTTCGTCGAATTCTTCGCCGACAAGATACCCGGCCTCGATTCGCTGTGGGACATGGTCCACACCGCCATCCGCATCCCGGCCGGGGCGGCCCTCGCGGCCTCGGTGTTCGGTGCCGACCATGCCGTCATGGCGGTGGTCGCGGCCCTGCTGGGCGGCGGCTTCGCGGCCACGGCCCATGCGGCCAAGGCGACCACGCGGGCGGCGATCAACACCTCGCCCGAGCCCTTCTCCAACATCGGCACCTCGCTGGTGGAAGACGCCGCCGTGCCCACCGGGCTGTGGCTGGCGGTGGCGCATCCGTTGATCTTCCTCGTGCTGTTCGTGCTGCTGCTGGTGTTCAGCGTGTGGCTGATCCGCAAGAGCTGGCGCTTCCTGCGCGGCTTGGTCTCGCGGCTCACCCGCATCTTCAGCGGCAAGCCCGACCCGGGCGTCGAGCCCGCCTTCCGACTCAAGAAATCCTCCACGGGAGACACCCCGAATGTTTAAGAAGATCCTGATCGCCAACCGGGGCGAGATCGCTTGTCGGGTCGCAGCGACGGCCCGTCGCATGGCCATCCGCACCGTCGCCGTGTACTCCGATGCCGATGCGCATGCCAACCATGTGCGCGCCTGCGACGAG
>CAJYHU010000143.1 GCA_913774655.1 uncultured Luteibacter sp.
GCGCGCCTCGCGCAACAGCGACTCGACCTCGATGTCGCTCACCCCGACGCCATACAACCGGGCCAGGTCCCGGGCGAGGCTGGCGGCAAGGGCGCCCTGCACGATCAGATCGGTGCCCGGCGCGACCGCGGCCATGGCGCCCACGATGGCGCGGCGCGCGTGCCGGGTGACGATGCGCTCGGCCTCCCCGGCGCGGAACGCGGCTTCGCTCTCGCTGGTGCGTTCGTGCAGGCGGGCCAGCACGGCGTTTTCCCGCTGCGATTCGAGCGCATCGACGCCCGGGGCGGTGAGCCGGGCCAGCGCGTCGCGCAACGCGTCGACGTCGGGGCGGCGTGCCCGGCGCACGTCTTCCACCCGGCCGTCGGCAAGCCGGCGGGTGAAGCGTTCCTCGCCGCCGGCAGACGTGGTCACGATGGCATCGGGCATGCCCTCGGCGTGGGCCGTCACGCGGGTCAGGATCGCCTCGCGCTCCGCGTCGGTCCATTGGTCGGCTTTGTTCACCGCCAGCACCATCGGCTTGCCGAAGTAACCCAGCCAGCGCACCTCGCTCGCCTGCGTGCGCGTGAGGTCACCGGCGCACACGTAGACCACCGCGTGGGCGCGCAGCACCTCGTCGCGGGCCAGCCGCTCGTGCGCCTCGCCGTCGGCTTCGGCCGAGCCGGGCACGTCGGCGATCGTCCAGGTATCGCCGTCGGGGGCGAGGCCGTCGTAGAGCGTGACCTCACGGGTGGTGCCGCCGCGGGCGTCGCTGGCGGCCTGCGCGCCGGGAAGCAGCGCGGCGATCAGTGCGGATTTGCCCACCGAAATCTCGCCGAAGAGCGCGAGGTGGATGCGCCGGCTTGCCCGGCGGCGGTCCAGTTCGTCGAGTTCGGCGCGAAGCGATTCGGTGCCGGCGTGCTGGTCGCGCAACGCGTCGATGCGCGCGGCGATCGTCTCGCGGTCCGGCGCCGCGACGATCGCACGCTTTTTCCGGGGGCGCAGCCAGTACGCGCCGAAGGCGACGCCGGCAACGAGCATCACGGCCAGCACCGCCCCGATCAGCCAGCGGATGCCGAGGGGCAGCGTCATGAAACGCTGGGCCGTCGACAGTGCCTGTTCAAGGGTCGCGAACAGCAGCCAGGCGAAGGCGGCGATGCCGATGGCGGCGGTCAAGAGACGGAATCGACGGGACATGCCGCTGATCTTACGCGGAAGCGTGTCGGCGATGGCTTACATATATATCAGTTATTTACCGGGCTCTTTCCGCCGGGTGGCATGGCAAGATGACAGGGATCGATTGGAAGCAGGCGTCATGCAATTCACGCACACGGCGAGATGGATGCTCGCGCTGGTCGCCGCCCTCGTCGCGGCGTCCGTCAGGGCCGGGGCACCGCAGCCGCCCGTGCCCACGCCCCAGTTCCGCAGCTACAGCCAGCTCGACGGCCTGCCCAGCAGCAACGTGCAGGCGGTGGCACAGGATTCCCGGGGATTTCTCTGGGTCGCCACGCCCGCCGGCCTTGCCCGTTTCGATGGCGCGGAGTTCACCTTGCCGGGCGTCGGCACCGATGGGCGCCACCCGTTGCTCCTGAACGGCATCACCGCGATGGCCGTCGACCACGACGACCGGATATGGATCGGCGGCAGTGACATCGGCGTGGCGCGTTTCGATGTCGATAGCGGGCACTTCGTGCAATGGCGCGATGGGCTGTCCGACGACGACGTCCGCGCCATCGCGCAGTCCCGCGACGGCAGCGTGTGGGTCGGCACCGCATCCGGGCTCGATCGCATCCTTCCCGACGGCAGCGTCGAGCGGATGGCGACCGGGGCGGACGCGCCAGGGGTGGCGGTGCATGCACTGCACGCGACGGATGACGGCCAGTTATGGATCGGCGACGACCGCGGCGTGATGGTCGTCGACGCGCGGCGGCGATTCGAACGCATCCCGTTCGTCGATGCGACGCCGCGCGTACGCCACGTCGGTGGCCGGTCCGACGACCTGCTGTTCTCCACCGACCGCGGCGTCTACCGGCTCGGCGGCGACGGACGGCTGCATCGCGATACGCGCCTGCCGGCGGTACTGACCTACGCCACCTTGAACGACAGCCACGGCAACCTGTGGGTGGCCCATCTGGACGGTCTCTCGCTGCTCGACCGGTACGGGCGATTGCACGACGTACGGGGTGCGTGGGTGGCGTCCAGGGGCATGCCGGGGCGCAATGTGCGAAGCCTGGTCGAGGACGCCGAACACGGTGTCTGGTTCGGTCTTGCCGATGGCGGCCTGGCCTACCTGGGTCCCGGATGGGATGACTTCAGCCGCTTCACCCACGTCGCCACGGACGCCGACAGCCTGCCCGCGCGCGCCGTGACCGCCGTGGCGGCGAAAGGCGACGCGGCGTTGTGGGTGGGGGGATACCGTGGCTGGATCCGTGCCTTCGACCCCGCGACGGGCAAGGCGTCCGCAGGGTTCGACGTCGGGCCGGCGCGCATCCAGTCCCTGCTTGAGGTCGCCGGCCAGCTGTTCATCGGCACGGTCGACGGGCTGTCGGTGCGCTCGCGCGGCCGGACGCACGCCATTGCCCGCGAACGCCTGCGGCGTCCGGTCACCATGATGGTACGGGACGGTGCGACGTAGAGCCC
>CAJYHU010000144.1 GCA_913774655.1 uncultured Luteibacter sp.
CGGCGGCGAGACTTCATCTGTCGCAGCCCTCGGTAAGCGTGCAGTTGGCACGCCTTCGCGACTTTTTCGGCGACCCGCTCTTCCTCCCGGCCACCGGCGGCATGCTGCCGACCGCACGTGCGGAGCAATTGAGGCAACCCCTCCGGGATGCGCTGGACGCGCTGAAGAAGGTCACCGCACCGGCCGCCACCTTCGATCCGGCGAAGGCGACGCATACCTGGAAGATCGCCGCCTTCGACTACAGCGAATTCACGGCCTTGCTCCCCGCCCTGCCGGTCATTCGACAGGCGGCGGCCGCCACGCGCCTTTCGGTCGTTCAGCTGCCGCCGCTCCAGATCGCGCGTCGGGCTGCGCAGGGCGATATCGACCTGGCTTTTCTCATACGGGACGAAGCCGCGTCCGAGCTACGCTATCGATCGCCGAGCGCTACGTCCTGGCAACCCGTCGGGGACACTCCCGGGTCACGCGTCGCCCGACACTTTCGCAGTTCTGCAAGCTCGATAACGCCATCGTCTCGCCCGAGGGAGGCGGCTTCCGGAGAGCGACCGACGCGGTACTCGACGAACACGGACTATCGCGCCCGGTTGCCGTGTCCGTAACTCACGTCCTGTTCCTGGAGACGGTGGTGTCGCGCACCGACCTGGCCGCCGTGATGCCGTTCCGCCTCGTGCGCGACCATCCATGATTGCAGTGGTTTGAATTGCCCGTGCCGGTGCCGGGGTTTGACTTGCTCATGGCGTGGCCCGAGCGCGTGCACGGCGACCCGGCGCATCTTTGGCTTCGCGACATGATCGCCACCTCGCTTTGAATCGACCGCCTGGTTCCTCTACGCCGCACAGGCGTAAACCGACGGCTGGCTTAACGGCGCGGATCGCGGACGACGTCCTTCACGCCCTGCTGCGGTCGCGGAGCGCAGCCTTGTACTGTCATCCAGGAGTGTATTCCTCCATGCTTCTTACCGTTGCGCCGCGTAAACAAGCCACCCTACCCGAAGCGAACCGTCGTCTATCGGCATTGGTGGAGCAGCTACGCCAACAGGGATTCCTGACGATTCGCGCGCAGGCGACGCTTCTGGGGGTTCCGGTCGGCGCCCTGCGCAATTACCTCACGGGGTTTCCTCTGCCCGGGGAAGTTGCACGGGACATCGAATGGGTGCTCGACCTTTCGCCCGGGTGGCTCGATGACGCGTCGGAGCACTCAACCGAGGTAACCGTTCTTACCGAACGCGACCTGCTCACGGACGTCGCTATGCACGCCCATGGCGACGCCGGAAGCGACAACGTCGCGACGTGCTAGGTCCGGACACGCTTCAGGAGACCCTCGCGCACGCGAAGTCCCTTTACGACCAGGGATGGGCGAGCTCGAATCCAACGCCACTTTTTGATGCAACCGCCCGCGTCCTGCGCGACAGGATGTCGTCCTACGGCGAAGATGTGGTGGTACTCACCTGCCTGGGCGCCGTGTTCTGCGACATGATGCGCCCCGCCGACGCGGAAGCCGTGCTTGAACGCGCCGTCGCGTTGGGATCGACGGATCGCCACACCTTCTTCAATCTGTTCGTCGCGCGACTACAGCTTGGCCGGACGGACGCGGCCCGGCAGGCGCTGGAACGCTCGACATCGCTCCAAGGCCAGGCATCGACGTGGACCGCTTACTTCGATCCACATGGGATGTAGGTCAACGAGGGCAGTGACGCCGCTGGGTCGCCACGCGTATCGAGCGCGAGCGTACCCGTGGGCGCCGTTCGATCCGATCGGCGGCAGCACGTCATACGGGACGTTGCCTGCATAGGCGAAGTCCGCGATCGCCCCCCGAATGGCTCCGCCCGGGATGCTGGCGGAAAAACGTGCGTGTCATGGCTGCCCTGTAGCCGCATGCTGCTACTGCTTTTGTATCCGGACACTCCGGAGAACCGGGCATCCGTGGAAGCGATCCGGGCCGCCTGGAAGGCCAGGACAGGCGACCAATCGGTGCTCCGCGTCACCAGCCCGCCGACGTGTCGTTCTGAGGCGGACACCCCGTCGAAGGCGGCACGGACGCGACGGCGGTCATCGCCGCATCGGCAAGACGCCTCGGCCGCCGGGGCCAAGGCGTCACCTCACCTCAGGCGGCCGCCGCCATCGCCGCGCTCGTCCGCGAACCGCCGATGCGTTCCAGGCTGTGGGCTACCGTGTGGGACGGTGCCGCCGGCGTGCTGTCGCCGGAAAACCGGAAAACGGCGACCTGTGCCATCAATTCGCGCGCCAGTTCGTTCGCCTGCTGGCTAGCCGCGCTGGCCTCTTCCACGAGCGCCGCGTTCTGCTGCGTCACGGCGTCGAGTTCCGTGATGGCGTGATTGACCTGGTCGATGCCGTGCGCCTGTTCGTGGCTTGCCGTGGCGATCTCGCCCAGGAAGTGCACGACCTCGACCGCCCCCGCCTCCATTTCGCCCAACGCGGCGGACGTGCGCGCGACGAAGACCACGCCCTCCTCCACCCGCTCGCTGCTCTCGGCGATCAGGCCCTGGATCTCCTTCGCCGCGACGGCACTCTGCTGGGCAAGACGGCGCACTTCGGCGGCGACGACGGCAAAACCCCGGCCCTCCTCACCCGCC
>CAJYHU010000145.1 GCA_913774655.1 uncultured Luteibacter sp.
CGGTTTCGCCGAACAAAGCCACTTCACCCGCGTGTTTACCCGCACCGTGGGACGACCGCCCGGGGCGTGGCGCCGAACGGCGGAGTGACCACCGGTCGCCGCGAGCGCGGCCCTTTCGTCCCGCCGAGCGCGGCGGACTTCCACGCTTCCCGGACACGCATCGATCATGGTCGACCGCGACGCCCGCCCGGCCACGTACCTGGCCCTGGGCCGTAACCTCCTGCGTACCGGCTCGCGCCTGCGCGATGCCGTCGGCCGCCGCACGCAGCGCGAGTTCGGCATCACCGCCCTGCAAGGCGACATGCTGCTCCTGCTCGCCGGCCGGCAAAGCATGATCTGCGCCGAACTGGCCGCGGCCTGCGGCGTCAATGCGAGCACGGTGACCCATGCCGTCGACGCGGCCATCGGCCGCGGCCTCATGCGGCGCGACCGGAATGTCGGCGACCGCCGCCTGGTCGATATCGCGATCACGCCCGAGGGTGTCGCCGTGGCGACGCGGATGGAGACATTGCTCGCCGAGGTGGCCGCGGACGCCGTCCACGGCATGAGCCCGGCGGAGATCACCCGGTTCGCCGCCGGGGTGGCCCGGGTCGGGCGCAACCTGGCGGCGCCGTGAGTCAGGCCCGCCGGGCGAGGATCAGGTGCAGGCCGAACAGGGTAAAGACCACCCCCGCGCCGCCGTCGATCCACCGGGCGGCCCGCACGTAGCCCCGGCGCATCGCCGGCAGCGCGAAGATCGCCGCCACCAGGCCGAACCACAGCACGGTTTCGGCCGTTACCAGCGCCCACAGGCCCCATCGGGCCGACGAGGCTACGCCGTCGCCGAGAAAGGCCGAGAAGATCGACGCAAAATAGATCGCCGCCTTGGGATTGGCGAGATTGGTCGCCAGCCCGCGCAGGAGGGCCCGGCCGGGGCTGGAATCGCGCACGTCCACCTCGGGCACCGCGTCGGCCGGGCTGGCCTTCCACGCCGCCCGGAGCATCTGCAGGCCCATCCAGCCGAGGTAGAGCCCACCCGCGATCGCGATGCCGCGTTCCAGCCAGGCCAGGCGATGCAGCAGCAGTTGCAGCCCGAGCAAGGCCAGCGCGGCCCAGACCGCGACGCCCAGGGCGATGCCGGTCACCCCGGCCATGGCCTCGCGTCGCGAGCGGCTCGCCGCCAGCTGCGAGACGAAGAAGAAATCCGGGCCAGGCGTCGCCAGGGCGACCAGTTGGACCACGGCGATGGTCAGGAACAGATGCATGAGGGTGCGGCACGGGGCAAAGGTCGATTAGGCGCCCGGGGGGCCGCATGGCGCAAGGCGCGGCGTACCGATGGCGCGGCGCGCCTTGCCCCCCGGCCCGGCCTACCGTAACCTCCCGTTTTTTAAAGCGGTCACGGGGCTTCCCCCGGCCTTCGCAAGGGGTAAGTCACGATGCTGGGTCTTCTGGGCCATGTTCTGTTTGGCCTGTTCGGTTTGGCGGTGCTCGTCGCCATCGCCTTCTGCTTCTCCAACAACAAGCGCGTGGTCGACTGGAAACTCGTCGCCACGGGCGTCGGCCTGCAGATCGTCTTCGCCGCCATCGTGCTGAAGGTGCCGCTGGGTCGCGACGTGTTCGACGCCATCGCCACCGGCTTCGTGCACCTGCTCGACTACGTCGACGTCGGGTCGCGCTTCATCTTCGGCAGCCTGCTCGACAGTTCGAAGTTCGGCGTGATCTTCGCCGTGAAGGTGCTGCCCACCATCGTCTTCTTCGCCGCCCTCACCGGCGTGCTCTATCACCTGGGCGTGATGCAGCAGATCGTCAAGGGCATGGCGTGGGTCATCACCAAGGTGATGCGCGTGTCCGGCGCGGAGACCACCAGCGTCTGCGCCAGCGTGTTCATCGGCCAGACCGAGGCACCGCTGACCATCAAGCCCTACATCGAGCGGATGACCCAGGCCGAGCTGATGACCGTCATGATCGGCGGCATGGCGCACATCGCCGGTTCGGTGATGGCCGCCTACGTGGCGATGCTCGGCGGCGACGACCCGGCGCAGCGCATGTTTTACGCCAAGCACCTGCTCACCGCGAGCGTGATGGCGGCCCCGGCCACGATGGTGCTGGCGAAGATCCTCGTGCCGGAAACCAGCGAGCCGCTGACCCGCGGCACGGTGAAGATCGAGGTGGAGAAGACCACCGCCAATGTGATCGACGCTGCCGCCACCGGCGCGGGCGACGGCCTGAAACTGGCGATGAACGTCGGCGCGATGCTGCTGGCCTTCATCGCGCTGATTGCGCTGATCAACGGTCCCGTGCAGTGGCTGGGCACCGTCGGCGGCGACCACAGCCTCAACGCATGGCTGAGCGCGCACGCGGGCCATACGGTCTCGCTGAGCCTGGAAACGGTGTTCGGCTGGGTGCTGGCGCCCATCGCGTGGTTGATCGGCGTGCCCTGGCAGGATGCCACCCTGGTCGGCAGCTTCATCGGCGAGAAGGTGGTGATCAACGAATTCGTCGCCTACGCCGACCTCGCCCGCCACCTGCCGGAGCTTCTTCCGGAGAGCCGCTTGATCGCCACGTACGCGCTGTGCGGCTTCGCCAACTTCTCGTCCATCGCGATCCAGATCGGCGGCATCGGCGGCCTCGCCCCCAACCGTCGCGGCGACCTCGCCCGCCTGGGCCTGCGCGCCGTACTCGGCGGCTCCATCGCCACGTTCATGACGGCGAC
>CAJYHU010000146.1 GCA_913774655.1 uncultured Luteibacter sp.
GTCAGACCGCCGCCGCCACGCCCGCGCCGCAGCGGCCCTCGACATGGCGCGGGCATGGCAGGCATTGAATCGTTCAGCCTCTGCCCCGAACACTTGCCGTGGGCGGCGCCCCATCGACTGCCGCCGTGAGAGAAAACACCATGTTCAAACGCATCGCTTTGTTCGTCGCCACCAACCTCGCGGTCATCTTCCTGCTTTCCGCGGTCTGCCACCTCCTGGGCATCGACCAGTGGGCGGCGCAGCGCGGCATGGGCCTGGGCGGCCTGATCGTGTTCGCCTCCGTCTTCGGCATGGGCGGCGCCTTCATCTCCCTGGCCTTGTCCAAGTGGATGGCCAAGATGTCCACGGGCGCCAGGGTCATCGGGCAGCCCGCCAACGAGGCCGAACGCTGGCTGGTGGACACCGTGCGCCGCCACGCCGAGAAAGCGGGCATCGGCATGCCCGAGGTGGCCGTCTACGACGCCCCCGAGATGAACGCCTTCGCCACCGGCATGACCCGCAACAGCGCCCTCGTGGCGGTGAGCACCGGCCTGCTCCAGCAGATGGATCGCGAACAGGTCTCGGCGGTGCTCGGCCACGAGATCGGCCACGTCGCCAACGGCGACATGGTCACCCTTACCCTCATCCAGGGCGTGCTCAACACGCTGGTGATCGTGCTGGCCCGCGTCGTCGGCCGCGTGGTCGACAGCTGGCTCAGCGGCGGCCGCGACCGGGAGGGCGAGGGTGGCATCGGTTACTTCGTCACGGTGATGATCCTGCAGATCGTCTTCGGCCTGTTCGCCTCGATGATCGTCATGTGGTTCTCCCGTTGGCGGGAATTCCGGGCCGACGCCGCGGGCGCTAGCCTGGCCGGCCGGGGCTCGATGATTTCGGCCCTCCAGCGCCTGTCGGGCAACCACGGCGATACCACCCTTCCGCAGACCATCCAGGCCTTCGGGATTTCCGGCCAACTCGCCTCGGGCTTCAAGCGTCTGTTCATGAGCCACCCGCCGATCGAGGAGCGGATCGCGGCCCTTCAGCGCGGGTAAGTTCTTCAGGGGATGGAGAAGCGGGGCCCTGACTCGTGGGCCTGAGGGACCTCGAGCGACACGACGCGATATCGCCCTGACAAGGTAACCGGCCCCCTCAGGCGACCGCCGGCCCGGCGCCCCCACTTCCCATCCCCCGTCCCCATCCGCACCCTTTTGCCGCCCGCCTCCCATCCCCATAATCCCCGTTCCCTGTCCCAATCTGAAGGAACGGCACCGTGAGCCAGGAAACCCGTAAGTTCGAAGCCGAGGTCGCCCAGGTCCTGCACCTGGTGACCCATTCCCTCTACTCGCACAAGGAAATCTTCTTGCGCGAGCTGATCTCCAACGCCTCCGACGCCTGCGACAAGCTGCGTTTCGAAGCGCTGGCCGACGCCAGCCTCACCGCCGACGACGCGGACCTGCGCATCCAGATCTCGTGGGATCCCGACGCGCGCACCATCAGCGTTCGCGACAACGGCATCGGTATGAGCCGTGAGGACGTGGTGGCCAACATCGGCACCATCGCCAGCTCGGGCACCCGCCGCTACCTCGAAGCCCTGTCGGGCGAACAGAAGGCCGACGCACGCCTGATCGGTCAGTTCGGCGTGGGCTTCTACTCCGCCTTCGTCGTCGCCGACCGGGTCACCGTGATCACCCGTCGCGCGGGCCAGCCGACCGGGTCGGGCGTGCGCTGGGAGAGCGACGGCAAGGGCGAATACTCGCTCGAAGACCAGAACGTCACCGAGCGTGGCACCACCGTCGTGCTGCACCTGAAAGAAGGCGAAGACGAGTTCCTGAAGCGCTGGCAACTGCGATCGCTGGTCACCAAGTATTCCGACCACGTGGCCTTCCCGATCCGGATGCCGCAGGAGAAGGACGGCAAGCCCGATCCGACCGACTTCGAAACGATCAATTCGGCGTCGGCCTTGTGGTCCCGGTCCAAGAGCGAGATCAGCGACGACGAATACAAGAACTTCTACAAGGCGCTCGGCCACGACTTCAACGACCCGCTCGCCTGGACGCATAACCGCGTCGAAGGTAGCCAGAGCTTCACCACGCTGCTCTACGTGCCCGAGCAGCCGCCGTTCGACCTGATGATGGGCGGACGCGACGAGCGCAAGGGCCTGAAGCTCTACATCAAGCGCGTCTTCATCATGGACGCGGCCGAAGAGTTGCTGCCGAACTACCTGCGTTTTGTCCGCGGCGTGATCGATGCCGACGACCTGCCCTTGAACGTGAGCCGCGAAATCCTCCAGCAGAACCGCCAGCTGGAAAAGATCAAGGCGGCCTGCGTCAAGCGCGTGCTCGATCTGCTCGACAAGCTCTCGCGCGACGAGCCGGAGAAGTTCGTAACGTTCCTCAACAGCTTCGGCAACACGCTGAAGGAAGGCATCGTCGAAGACGCGTCCAACAGGGAACGCATCGCCAAGCTGCTGCGCTTTGCCTCCACCAAGGGCGAGGGTGCGCAGAAGACGGTGTCGTTCGACGACTACATGGGCCGCATGGCGGTCGGACAGGACGCGATCTGGTACGTCACCGCCGACAGTTACGCGGCCGCCGCGGGCAGCCCGCAGCTCGAGGCGCTGAAGGCCAAGGGCATCGAAGTGCTGCTCATGTTCGATCGCGTCGACGAATGGATGCTGGGTTATCTCAACGAGTACGACGGCAAGCGGCTGCGCAACGTCGCCAAGGGCGAGTTCCCGCTCGACGAGGCCGACAAGGCAAAGCAGGAAGCGGCCAGCGCCGAAGCGGCACCGTTGCTGGAGCGGGCCAAGACCCTCCTCGGCGAGCGGGTGAGCGACGTGCGCGTGTCGGCCCGCCTCACGGACTCGCCGTCGTGCCTGGCGCTGGCGGATTTCGAGATGGCCCCGCACCTGGCTCGCCTGCTGCGTGAGGCTGGCCAGGAGGTTCCCGACTCGAAGCCGGTGCTGGAGATCAACCCGGCCCATCCGCTGGTCAAGCGCCTGTCCAACGAAAGCGACGATGTGAAGGCCGGCGACCTTGCCGGATTGCTGCTTGAGCAGGCCGAAATCACGGCCGGCGCGCAGCTGGCCGACCCCGCCGCGTTCGTGCAGCGCATGAACCGGGTGCTGCTCGGCTGACGCGCAGGGCCCGCTCCGTTCAGGAGCGGGCCCACCGTATCGTTCGCCCGATGCCGGCTGCCGCTGGCGCGTCAGGACGCGCGGGCGGGACCCGCTCCTGCGACGCGTTTTCGAAGGGCGGGCGTGCCGCTGGCATGACGAGCCCTTTGCTATCGTCCCCCCATGTCCGCCTTGCTCACCCTGTTCGCCTGCCTGGCCCTCGGTATCCTCTGTCGCCGCCTCGCGCGCCTTCCCGACGGCATCGTGCCGGGCCTCAACTGGTGGGTGCTCAATGTGGCCTTGCCCGCCCTGGTGCTGGCGCTCGTCCCCCGCGTGGCCCTCGACGCGCACCTGTGGCTACCGGTCGCGGGGATGTACGTCACCTTCTTCGGCGCCTGGTTCGTGTTCGTGATGCTGGGGCGCCTGTGGGGCTGGTCGCGCCAGCGCGTGGGTTGCCTCACCCTCGCCTGCGGCTTAGGAAACACCTCGTTCATGGGCTATCCCATGATTGAAGCCCTGCATGGCAAGGACGGTCTCTCTATCGCCGTGATCGCCGACCAGATGGGCTGTTTCCCGTTACTCGCGGCGGGCGGCATCGTGGTTGCGTCGATCTATTCGGGCAAGGGTACCCAGGTCGGCGTGGTGGTGGGCCGGGTCCTCCGCTTTCCTGCGTTTCTCGCCTTGCTGCTGGGCATGCTCGTCGGCGTCACCGGTGGGTGGCCGGAGGCGGTAGATAGGCTGTTGACGCAGGTCGGCCAGACCCTTACGCCCCTGGCGCTGTTCTCGGTAGGCCTGCAGTTCCGCCTCGCGCTCCGCCGCGACCAGGCCGGGCCGCTGCTGGCGGGGTTGGGCTGGAAGCTCCTGCTGGCGCCGCTCGCCGTGTTCGGCCTCGGTGTCTTCGCGGGTGTCGGCGGACTCGTGCTCGTGGTGGCCGTGCTGCAGGCGGCGATGGCGCCGATGATTTCTGCAGCGATTCTCGCCGACCAGCACGGGTTGGAGCCCGATCTCGCCAACACCGTACTGGGCGCCGGCATCCTGCTGTCGCTCGTCACCGTGCCGCTGGGCAATGCGTGGCTGGGCTGAGTCTTGGATTTCAGCGACCTCGCCCGCACCACACCGTGATGACCGAACACGCAACGACCGCCGGCGTCCGCGCCGACGTGTGGCTCTGGGCCGCACGCTTCTTCAAGACCCGAAGCCTTGCCAAGCAGGCGATCGATGGCGGCAAGATCGACATCAATGGCGCCGCCTGCAAGCCGGCGAAGACCCTGCATGTGGGCGACACCGTGCGGGTCACCCGCGGCGAGGAGCGGCTCGTCTGCACCGTGCAGGCGCTCTCGGAGAAGCGCGGTCCAGCGCCCGAGGCCCGCAAGCTCTACACGGAAACCGACGAAAGCCTCGCCGAGCGCGAACGGCAACGCGAGGATCGCCGGCTCACCGGCGGTGCGCTGCTACGTCCGGATGCGCGCCCCGACAAGCGTTCCCGCCGTCTGATCCAGGATCTGAAAAAAACGCTCTGACGCCATCGGCGCGTCGGAAAAACCGCCCCCCAATCCCCGGCCCGGGCTGCTGACGCGGGACGGGGGTAGGGGACGCCACGGGACCCGAAGATGGAGAGTCGGGAGGCCCCGTGAAACCTGAACACGCAAAGAGCCTGGAACGGGGGCCACTATAGGCAGCGACATCCCGCCAGGGAATTCGATTGTTCAGATCGTTCCGATAGAGTGGATCAATGTGTCAGCGCAGCATCTTGCGAAGTTTGTAGATCTGCTCCAGCGCGGCGCGCGGGCTCAGGTCGTCTGGATCGATGGCGCGCAGGGCCTCCTCCACCGGCGACGGCAGCGGAGGCGCAAACAAGCCCATCTGCGGCGCCGGCGTGGGAGGCGCCGCGACGGCGGCGGTCACCTCGTGGCCCTGTTCGAGCGCGGCGAGGTAGTGGCGGGCGTCGGCGATCACCGTCTTCGGCAGGCCCGCGAGGGCCGCTACCTGCAGTCCGAAGCTGCGGTTGGCGGGTCCGTCCTTCACCGTGTGCATGAACACCAGTTGCTCGCCGTACTCCACCGCGTCGAGGTGCACGTTGGCGATGGTGCGAAATTCGCCGGCCAGCTCGGTCAGCTCGAAGTAGTGCGTGGCGAACAGGGTGAACGCGCAGCTCACCGATGCCAGGTGCACCGCGGCGGCGCGGGCAAGCGAGAGGCCGTCATAGGTGCTGGTGCCGCGACCGACCTCGTCCATGAGTACGAGACTGCAATCGGTGGCGTTGTGCAGGATGTTCGCCGTTTCGCTCATTTCCACCATGAAGGTCGACTGGCCCCGTGAGAGGTCGTCGCCCGCGCCGATGCGGGTGAAGATGCGATCGATCGGTCCGATGCAGGCGGTCGATGCGGGCACGTAGCTGCCCACGTGCGCGAGCAGCACGATGAGCGCGTTCTGGCGCATGTACGTGGATTTGCCGCCCATGTTCGGGCCGGTGATCACCAGCATGCGACGTCCGCGGTCGAGTACGAGGTCGTTCGGCTCGAACGGCTCGTCGCGCACCTTTTCCACGACCGGATGCCGGCCGCGTTCGATCCGGATACCCGGCGCATCGGTCAGGTCAGGCATCGCCCAATCCAGCGTTTCGGCGCGCTCGGCCAGGTCGGCGAGCACGTCGAGCTCGGCCATCGCCGACGCCGCCGTCTTCAGTTCGGGCAGCCGTTCGATCAGGTTGTCGAGCAGCAGCTCGTAGAGCGCCCGCTCGCGCATCAGCGAGCGCTCTTTGGCCGAGAGTACCTTGTCTTCGAACTGCTTGAGTTCGTCAGTGATGTAGCGCTCGGCGTTCTTCGTGGTCTGTCGGCGCGTGTAATGCGTGGGTGCCTTCTCCGCCTGCGCACGGGTGATTTCGATGTAGTACCCGTGGACGCGGTTGTAGCCGACCTTGAGCGTCGAGATGCCCGTAGCGGCTTTTTCGCGTTCTTCCATGTCGACCAGAAACTGGTCGGCGTTGGTCGAGAGGCGGCGAAGCTCGTCGAGCTCGTCATCGTAGCCTTCGGCGAGCACGCCACCGTCGCGAAGCAGCACGGGCGGTTGCGCCACGATCGCGCGCGCGAGCAGGGCCGCGGTGTCAGCATGGTCGCCGATGCGCTCGACCAGCGCGTGCAGCAGCGGACTGTCCAGGCCTTCGATTTCTTCGCGCAGCGCGGGCGCCGCGGCGAGGCCGTCGCGCAGCGTGGAGAGGTCGCGCGGGCGGGCCGAACGCAGCGCGACCCGGGCGAGGATGCGCTCGAGGTCGCCCACGCCACGCAGGCGCTCGCGCAGGCTGCCGTGGCGGCGATGATCGATGAGGCTGCCGATGGCCTGGTGACGGCCACGCAGCGTCGTGCGGTCGCGCAGCGGGCGGTTAAGCCAGCGGCGGAGCAGGCGCGCGCCCATCGGCGTCACCGTTTCGTCGAGCACGCCCAGCAGCGTGTTGTCGACGTTGCCGCTCGCGTGCGAATCGATCTCCAGGTTGCGCCGGGTGGCCGCGTCCATCGCGATCGTCTCGCTGGCGCTTTCCACCGCCATGCCCGTGAGATGGGGCAGGGCGCTCTTCTGGGTTTCTTCGACGTAGCCGAGGAGACACCCGGCGGCGGCGATGGCCAGCGGCAGGCCATCCACGCCAAAGCCTCGCAGGTCGCGGGTCCTGAAGAACCGGCACAATTCACGCGTGGCCGCGTCGCCGTCGAAATGCCACGGCTGGCGCTTGCGCAGGCCCGGCAGGGCGCTCACCAGCTTCGGCCAGGCGACGTCTTCGCCCACAAGCGTCTCGGCCGGCTGCAACCGGGCGAGTTCCGCCGCCAGGCCCTCGGCGGAGGCCACCTCGGTGAGCAGGAAGCGGCCGGTGGAGAGATCGACCCAGGCCAGCCCGTACCCCTTCGGCCCCGCGGCGATCGACAGCAGGAGGTTGTCGCGACGCTCCTCCATCAGCGCCGCATCGGTCACCGTCCCCGGCGTGACGATACGCACCACCTCCCGTTTCACCGGCCCCTTGGAGGTGGCTGGATCGCCGATCTGCTCGCACAGCGCCACCGACTCGCCCAGTTTTACCAGGCGAGCGAGATAGCCCTCCACCGAGTGGTAGGGCACGCCCGCCATGGGAATGGGCGCGCCGGCCGACTGGCCGCGCTGGGTCAGGGTGATATCGAGCAGCCGCGCCGCCTTGCGGGCGTCGTCGTAGAACAGCTCGTAGAAATCGCCCATCCGGAAAAACAGCAGGATATCCGGATGCTCCGCCTTCGCCGTGAGGTACTGGCGCATGAACGGGGTGTGGCCGGCCACATCGATCGATGAGGTAGAGGATTGCTGTTCCATCAGTGCCTTACGAAAAAATCAGTGCGAAAAAGTGAGGGCATTAGAGGTCGGATGATCGCAGGTGAGTCGCGATGAACTAGCCTCGGCGTAGCCCAAGGGACGTAGCCTGCAGTCCAAACGGTCAACAATGAGGCTACAGGTGAAAGCGCTGCTGACCCAAGCGCTGGTGGTGCGTCTCAGGATCAGCGAACGCCCGGCACTGGGGCCAGGCGAAAAGGTGCAGTTCGAGCCCACTCCGAACCTCAAGCCCTATATCGTATTCGATGCGCACCGGCACGCGCCTCCCGGATATGGGGCCGCGTCCGTCCCTTGGTCGGGAAGACCGACATCATGCAGCGCCGGGTTGGGGCCCGGGTGATCAAGATGACGGTCGCTACCGTGCGTGACGGGCCGCTGGCCCAAGTCCGCGAGCGGGCCCGGACCCTAGCGACGGAATTGACCTGACTTCGAATCGCGTGGCGCGCGAGGCCGATCTTCGAAGGGCGACGGGTCGGGCTACGCTGCGAGACATCCTCGACGCCCATCAGCGGCACTTGCTGACCCGAGCCAACCGCAAGGCGAGGCTCTCTACCCTCGTGTTCGTTGGTCGGAGCAAGCGGCCCTTAACTTGGCGTTCCAGCTATTCGAATGCCATCCGCAGGAGATGTGGCGACCGGCTGCGCTTCTGTTCAGGTCCTCATCGTCAGTGTTCCCTATGAGCAGGAGAATGTCGACCGGTTCTGGGCGAGGGATGGAATCTTTCGACACCCTCGTAACAAGATGTTTCTTGCTTATCAGGGCGAAAGAAAATGCACGATGCAGTAGTGATCCGGCGATGCAGAGTACGAAATCGAATAAAGTTCCGATTTTGTCAGTGAATGCCTACAGCGATTTCAGAGCAAGCTGACACGCCCTTTCTTTTACGCTTACCTCGACTCGATCCTGCGGCGGAGGATGCATCGCATCCAGGTCCTTGGGCGCGGCGTCAGGGGGCAGCCCGAGCACGAAGAGCCGGTTGCTTGAAGAAGGCGGAATGCTTCCTTCGGCATTCCTTGCTGCAAGGAAAGGCTGTGGTCCATCATGCTTCTTTTCTTCGTCGCGCTGCGTCGGCGATGCTTTTGACCGTCTGCGTCGCGCTATCCTGGACGGCTCACGCCAACTCGGATGAGGCGACGCCGGAGGAACAATTCCATCGCCGCATCAAGATGTCCGATGACATCAAGCCGCTGGGCGATACGGCCTTTGGCGAGTCGGTCGACCTGTACACGGGCGAGCTATCGTTTCGACAGGTCGACATCACACTCAAGGGCACCGGGCCGGACATCGTCGTGGCGCGTACCTTCAGTCCAGGATGGCGCACCACGCTCGATTTTCCCGAAGACGGCGCGTTTGCGGATTGGCAACTCGACGTTCCACGCCTGACGAGCCTGGTCGGCGCCGAAACCTCCGGTGCGTATGCTTCCT
>CAJYHU010000147.1 GCA_913774655.1 uncultured Luteibacter sp.
CCCGCGGCAGCCGTATCGAGCAACAGGCCGCCGCCGTTGAGGTTCACGCCCCCGCTGAAGAGGTTGGACGCACCCAGGCGTACGACGCCCGAGTTGCTGACGGTCAGGCCGCCCTGCCCGGAGAGCACGCCGTTGAGCGTGAAACCGGTCGTGCCACCGAGCGTCAGGCGGGTACCGGCGTTGAGCGAGACGTTGTTCGCCAGCGCGAGGTTCGCCGCCGACGCCGCGATGGTGCCGCCGTTGACGGTCAGCGTGCCGGTACCAAAGGCACTGGCGTTGTTGAACGTGGCCAGGCCATCGTTGATCGTGGTGTCGAGTCCCGCGACCGCGCCCTGCAGGTTCCAGGTGCCGCTGTTTACCGTCAGCCGCTGGAAGCGCACGTACTTGTTCGCATCGATCGTGGTGGCCGTGCCACCGGTGCCAGAGCCCGATCCCGCGACCGTGTTCTGCAGGATGAGCCGGTTGCCGCTGCCCGCGCCGCCATCCACGATACCGGCGGCGGCCACCGTGACATTGACCGCGTTGCCGTTGCTGTCCGTCCCGTAGACGCCGACCGTCGCCGAGCCGTTGCTGGTCACGCTCGACCCGGACACGGCCGTAAAGGTGTTGCCGGTGGCGGTATCGCCCAGGTACACGCTGCCGTTGATCGTACCCGCGTTGACGAACGTGTTCGGCGCGTTCGCGGTAAGCGAACCGCCCAGTCCGATGCGACCGGTGATGGTGCCGGTATTGGTGACGTTGGTCTGCGCCCCGCCGTAGGTGACGATGGCGGGCGCGTCCGCGAGCGCACCCAGGCCCAGCAGGCTCATGCCGATGGTGCCGGCATTGTTGACGGTGGTCGTGTTGCCCGCCGCGGGGCCGGTGCCCTGCGCGTTGTAGATCACGACGGCCTGGCCGCCCAGCCCCAACAAGCCACCCAGCCCGATCACGCCCCGGACGACGCCGCCGGCCTGGTTGTTCAGGGTGATGTTCTGCGCCGTGCGCGACGCACTGTTACCCAGCGTGACGCCGGATGACGCGAGGCTGAGCGTACCGCCGAGGCTGGGATCGATCGTGCCCTGGTTGTTCAGCGCGATGCCCCCCGTGCCGCCGAGCGTCACCGCCGATCCGCCGAGCACGGGCAATACCCCGATCGACGTCCCGCTGTTGACGTTCATGAGCGTCGCGGTGTTGCTCACGTAGTTCGTGATCAGCAAGCCCGGATCACAGGTGACCGTGGTGCCGCTCTGGACGCAATCGGCGAGGGCGGCGCCGCTGTAGGTACCCATGGCCACGACCGAGGCCAGGGCGATACCGACACCACGGCTGAGCGAGGTGTGACGAAACGAATCGAGGCGAGGCTTGCTCATGACGCTCCCGTGCTGCGCATGGGCTTGCACACGAGACGTTTTTCAAGGCCGAACGCCGTCGGCCCCGGGTCACGTCGGGCAAGCGTAAGAAAAAGCGGGTTGGTTGACGGGAGCCTATGCGACAGGCGGCTGGACCGAATGCGTAAATCTGGCAATCACCGACGATGCGCGTCGAGTTGCCGGATTTCGACGATATTGCGGCAAGAAAAGCGCTTTAAGGCCACGCAGCGCGAATCCGGCACATGAATCGTGACAGCGGCCGGATCGCGCTATAAGTGGCCTCAACTGCCGTGAGACACCCGGGGGCACTCACGGACACGTCACGTTCCTGTCCGCATACCCGGCAGCTATCGCGAAAGAGGTGGCACCGCAGGCATGGTTCTTGCGAGAATTTTCCGGCGCCTATCGCCGATGACCCGGAAGAAGCGTACCGAAGGAATAATCCTCGCCCCGTCCGGCCACGTGCCAGGGACGGGCCATCGATTCATAGGCGGGATGGCATTGATCCACACCACACCGACGCGCGCCGCGCGCGCACCCCGGGCCCGGCTTTGCCTGGCGCTGGCCCTTGCCCTGCAAGGCCATCTCGCCCTTGCGACCGAGGGGCCTGCCGACCGCGACGCTCTCATGGCACAGGTGCGCGCCGAACGGCAGCAGGGACACCGGGTCGACGCGCTGGCCACGTGCCAGGCGATTCTCGACCGCTGGCCGGACGACCGCGAGGCCCAGGCCATGAACGTCGCCCTGCTGACCGAACTCGGCGCGACCACCCGCGCACGCGAACTGGCGGCCGGGCTCCAGCCGCCTCAGAGCGCTGCGGATCGCTTTCGCCTCGAGGCCGACGCGGTGGGGCACGCCATCCGCTGGGCCAACGGCGAACCCGCCGATGCCCGCAAGCCATATGAGGAAGCGGACCGGGCCGTGGCCGATGCCGAGGCCCTCGTGAACGACGCGAGTCTTCCCGCCGACCTGCGGCGGCGCGAACGCCTCGACCTGCTCGTGGCGCTCGACCAGGCCGGTCGTTCCGCCGAGGCGGTGAAACGCTACGACGCGACCAAGAAAGCCGACGCGCCTTTCCCGCCCTACGTGGAGCGCGCCATGGCCGATGCGATGCTCGGCCAGCGTCGCCCCGACGAAGCGGTGGCGCTTTACGAAGACGCCATCGCCAGAGACCCCGGTCCTTACGACCCCTCCGAACCCGAGCCGCGGATCGGTCTGATGTACGCCTACCTCGAGTCGGGGCAGACGACGAAGGCCATGCAGACCATCGACGCCCTCGCTGCGAAAGAACCGCCCTGGATCCGCTTGCGTGGCGTTCGCCTGCCCCTGGATAACCCGCGCAAGGTCGACGCGGACGTGGCCGCGGCAACCCTGCGCGAATACGTCGACATGCCCGCCGATGCCTACTCCCGGCTGGTGGCGATGAGCCGTGAAGCGCCCGCTAACGCGCAGTTGCGCAGCGAACTGGGCATGGTCGAACTGGCGCGCGGTTGGCCCCGTCGCGCCGAACAGGACATCGCGATCGCCGGCACGCTCGACGAGCGCAACACCGGCGTCTATGTGGGCCTGACGGAAGCCGCTCGCGCGCTCCATGATTACGGCGAGGTGGACGACGACCTCGCCACCGCACGCGCCATGGGCGATCGCAACGGGCGGGTCGCGCGTTCGCAGCAATCGTGGGACCGGGAACGCGGATGGCAGTTCGACCTCAGCGCCGAGCGCGGCAAAGGCTCCAGCCCCGATTTCGGCGATCGCGACGGCGACACCCAGGCGAGCGTCGCCAGTCCGTTGATCGACGATCACTGGCGCGTGCTGGCCCTGGCACGTTATTCCATGGCCGACCTACCCGAGGGCGAGGTGCGGCGCAGCCGCGTCGGCCTGGGCGTGCGTGGCTATGCGCGCGGCATCGAAGCCTATGTGCAGGTGCTGCCGTCGGCTGACCGCTATGTCGGCAAGACCGCCATCGAAGCCGGCGCCAACTGGTCGATGAACGACTATTGGACGCTCAGCGCGGACTTCAGCACCGCCGGCGACGAGGCGCCGCTGCGTGGCCAGTACTACGGCATATCGGCGAAGACGCTCGACACGGCGGTGAGCTGGCGGCCCAGCGAGCTCTTCCAGGCGAAGCTGGGCCTGTCGCGGGATAACTTCAGCGACGGCAACAAGCGCACCGGCTGGCTGGCCAGCGTGTTGCAGCGGTTGCACACCGCGCCCAACCTCACCCTCGATGGCGGCATCGAGGTCGGCGGTTCGATGAACACGCTGACCGAACGCCCCTATTTCAATCCACGGCGCGACCTGAGCTACGCGCTCACCGGCCGCCTGCAGAACGTGCTGGGCCAGTTCTACGAACGGACCTGGACTCAGCGCATCGACGTCGCCGTGGGCCAGTACGACGAGCAGGGCTTCGCCACCGACTGGATGGCGACGGTCCGCTACGGCCAGGTCTTTACCCCTCATGCCGGGCTTCGGCTGGGCTGGGGCATCGGCTGGCACAACCAACCCTACGACGGCCGCCGCGAGCATCGCGTCGTCCTCGACCTGACCCTGCACTGGGGAGAATGACCCGTCATGCGCGCGTTGCTGTTTCTGCTGGTCCTGACCGGTCTGTCCTTTCCCGCCCTTGCCCAGCCTGAGGCACGTCCACAGGCGCCGCTTATCGTGCTGGCCTACCACGACGTGCGCGACGATGTCGCCGCGCGTGCCGACCACGATCCGGACGCCACCAGCACCGACCATCTCATTGCCCACTTCGACTGGCTCAAGGCCAACGGCTATCACATGGTGAGCCTGGAGCAAGTCGTGCAGGCCGGCCATGGCGGCGCACCATTGCCGCCGAACGCGGTGCTGCTCACCTTCGACGATGGCCTGAAGAGCTTCTACACCCGAGTGTATCCGCTGCTGCGCGCTTATCACTACCCCGCGCTCGCCGCGCTGGTCGGCTCGTGGATCGACCTGCCGGACGGCAAGCGCATGCCCTACAACGGCTCGGACTGCGATCGCTCGTGCTTCCTCACCTGGGACCAGGTCGCCGAAATGCAAACCTCGGGCCTGGTGGAATTCGCCTCGCACTCCTGGGCGCTGCATGAAGGCATCCAGGGCAACCCGCAGGGCAACCTGCAGCCGGCCGCCGCTTATCTGAAGTACGACGCGAACACCCGGCGCTACGAGACCGAAGCCGAGTACAGCGACCGCCTGCGTGCCGATCTCGACCACAGCGCGAGCGAAATCGCCGAGCACACCGGCGTGCGACCGCGCGCGATGGTCTGGCCGTACGGCGCCTATACCCAGGTCGGTCAGAACGTGGCCGCCAGCGTCGGGATGAACGTTTCCTTCAGTCTCGGCGATCGCTTGCCGAAGATCGGCGCGGGCGGCACCATTCCGCGCCTGCTGGTCAGCGGCAACGTGACGGCCAACCGATTGGGCTGGCTGATGCGTCACCTCGATCGCCTCGATCCCGTGCGCGCCGTGCAGGTCGACCTCGACTACGTGTACGACCCGGACCCCGCGCAGCAGGATCGCAACCTGTCCAGGCTGCTGGATCGGATCAAGCGCATGCATCCCAGCCACGTGTGGCTTCAGGCGTATGCGGATCCGGACGGCGACGGCGTGGCCGACGCGGTGTATTTCCCGAACCGTCACCTGCCCATGCGTGCCGACCTTTACTCACGCGTGGAATGGCAGTTGCGCACCCGCGCCGGCGTGCGCGTTTACGCATGGATGCCGGTGATGGCATTCCGCTTTCCCGACGGCAAGGATCTCCCCTCCCTCGGCGGCGAACCCAGGCCCGGCGGAGACCACTTCCGTCTGGCGCCCTATGACGCGAAGGTGCGGCAGATGATCGGCGACGTCTACGAAGACCTCGCCATGCATGCGGACGCGGCCGGCATCCTGTTTTCCGACGACGCGTACCTGCGCGACACCGATCGGCTCGGCCCGTGGGCGCACGACACGCCCGCGCAGAAGACGCAGGCCCTGATCGCCTTCACCCAGGAGCTGATGACCCGGGTACACCGCTGGCGCCCGCAGGCCCGCAGCGCACGCAACCTTTACGCCCTGCCGGTGTTGCAGCCGAAGGCCGAGGCGTGGACGGCGCAGAACCTCGCCGCGTTCAACGACGCCTACGACTTCACCGCGTTGATGGCGATGCCCCAGCTCGACAAGCAGCCCGATACGCTCGGCTGGTATCGCACGCTGGCGAAGGCCGTCGCCGCGGTCCCCGACGCGATGGACCACACGGTGTTCGAGTTCGCATCGCAGGACTGGCGCACGCACGCGCCGATTCCCGC
>CAJYHU010000148.1 GCA_913774655.1 uncultured Luteibacter sp.
CTGAAAGTTTTGCCGAACTGTTTGAACAGAGCCAGCAGGCCATTTCGAAGCTGAAGCCCGGCTCCATCGTCACGGGTATCGTTGTGGAAATCCGCAACGACGTGGTGGTGATCAACGCCGGCCTGAAGAGCGAAGGCATCGTTCCGATCGAGCAGTTCAAGGACGAGAACGGCGCTCTCGAAGTGGAAGTGGGCGACGAAGTCAAGGTCGCGCTCGACGCGCTCGAAGACGGCTTCGGCGAGACCAAGCTCTCCCGCGAGAAGGCCAAGCGTTCGATGGTGTGGGACGACCTCGAGCAGGCGTTCGACAAGGAAGAGACCATCACCGGCAAGATCTCCGGCAAGGTCAAGGGCGGCTTCACGGTCGACATCAAGGATGTCCGCGCGTTCCTGCCGGGCTCCCTCGTCGACGTGCGTCCGGTCCGTGACCCCGTCTACCTCGAGGGCAAGGACCTCGAGTTCAAGATCATCAAGCTCGACCGCAAGCGTAACAACGTCGTCGTCAGCCGCCGTGCGGTCGTCGAGACGGAGTTCTCCGAAGAGCGCGAGAAGCTGCTCGAGCGCCTCACCGAGGGCGCGGTCGTCAAGGGTGTGGTGAAGAACCTCACCGATTACGGCGCGTTCGTCGACCTCGGCGGCATCGACGGCCTCCTGCACATCACCGACATGGCGTGGAAGCGCGTCCGTCACCCGTCCGAAGTGGTCAACGTCGGCGACGAGCTCGACGTGCGCGTGCTCAAGTACGACCGCGAGCGCAACCGCGTGTCGCTCGGCCTCAAGCAGCTCGGCGACGACCCGTGGGTCGCCATCGCCCGCCGCTACCCGGTCGGCAGCCGCCTGTTCGGCAAGGTCTCCAACGTCACCGATTACGGCTGCTTCGTCGAGATCGAGCCGGGCGTCGAAGGCCTGGTGCACGTGTCCGAGATGGACTGGACCAACAAGAACGTCAACCCGGCCAAGGTGGTTCAGGTCGGTGACGAGACCGAGGTCATGGTGCTCGACGTCGATGAAGAGCGTCGTCGTATCTCCCTGGGCATCAAGCAGACCCGTTCGAACCCGTGGGAAGCCTTCGCCGCCATGCACAAGAAGGGCGACAAGGTCTCCGGCCAGATCAAGTCGATCACCGATTTCGGTATCTTCATTGGCCTGGAAGGCGGCATCGACGGTCTCGTCCACCTGTCCGACATCTCGTGGCAGGCTTCGGGTGAAGACCTCGTTCGCAACTTCAAGAAGGGCGACGAAGTCGAGGCCGTGGTGCTTGCCGTCGATCCGGAGCGCGAGCGCATCTCCCTCGGCATCAAGCAGATGGAGCAGGATCCGTTCGGCCAGTTCATGGCCACGAATCCGCGCGGTACGGTCCTGAACGGCACGGTCCGCGAAGTCGACGCCAAGGGTGCCACCATCGACCTGGGCGAAGGCGTCGAGGGCTACATCCGCGCCAACGACATCGCCAAGGAACGCGTGGAAGACGCCACGCAGTACCTGAAGGTCGGCGACAAGGTCGAGGCGAAGTTCACCGGCATGGATCGCAAGGGCCGTCAGCTGCAGCTGTCGATCCGCGCGAAGGACGAGGAAGAACTGGCCGATACGATGGCCGACTACCAGTCCGCCGCCGGCGGCACGACCAAGCTCGGCGCGCTCCTCAAGGAGCAGATGAACAAGGCCGACTGACGTCGGACGGGGGAGCGGTTCGCCGCTCCCCCGATTCATGCAGCACCGGATCCACGTTTCGAGTCCAGCGTTAAAGAAGAACCAGGGGACCCATGACAAAGTCGGAACTCATCGAGGCGCTGGCGCGGCGTCAGACCCATCTCGCCTTCAGCGACGTGGAACTCGCCGTCAAGAGCGTGCTCGAGCAGATGAGCCATGCCCTGTCCAGCGGTGAGCGCATCGAGATCCGCGGCTTCGGCAGCTTTGCCCTGCATTTCCGTCCGCCGCGCATGGGGCGCAACCCCAAGACCGGCGAGGCCGTGGCCCTGCCAGGCAAGCACGTACCGCATTTCAAACCAGGCAAGGAACTCCGCGAACGCGTGAACCTGGCCATCGAGAACAACGCCGCGCAGTGACGCGGCGTTTTTCTTTTGCAACCTCCCGACCCCTCCGCGAGCACTCACGGGCAAACAACCTGTACGAAATCGTAATCGCGGCATCCCATGCCATTCATGATTCGGGTACAGTCGCCGGATGCGTCTGATCGCCATACTTTTCCTGCTGTTATTCGCCGCCGCCGGCATCGTTTTCGGCGCGCTCAACGCCGATTCGGTGCCTTTCGATGTCGGTGTGGCGCGGCTATCGTTGCCCAAGGGCGGAGCCCTGCTCGTCGCCCTGCTCGTGGGGTGGATCCTCGGTGGCATCACCGCCTGGGTGGGCACGTCATTCGCCCATCGGCGCAAGCGCCGTCGCGCCCTCGGCCAGACCAAGGTAGCCAGCGCGTCGTCCCCATGAACCCGATCTGGCTGTTGGCGCTCGTACCTCCGCTGGCGTTCGCCTCCGGCTGGTGGCTGGCCCGTCGCACCCACGCCCGTCGTTCCGGTGAACGGGTCAACGAACTTTCCTCCGACTACTTCCGCGGCCTCAATTACCTGCTGAACGAAGAGCAGGACAAGGCCCTGGAAGTGTTCCTGCGCCTGGCCGAATACAACCGCGACACGGTCGAGACGCACCTTGCGCTGGGCAACCTGTTCCGCAAGCGCGGCGAGGTCGACCGCGCGATCCGGCTGCACCAGCACCTGGTGTCGCGCCAGGGGCTGTCCGACGAAATGAAGACGGTGGCCTTGCTCGAACTGGGCGAAGACTACATGCGCGCGGGCTTGCTCGATCGGGCGGAAACCTTGTTCTCCGATCTGGTCGCGATGGATGCCCTGGCGCCCTCGGCGCTGCGCCATCTCATCGCCATTTACCAGCACGAGCGCGAGTGGCACAAGGCGATCGACCATGCCCGCCGCCTCGAAACGATGACCGGCGAAGACGAGTCGCCGATGATCGCCCAGTTCTATTGCGAGCTGGCGGAGCAATCCCGCCTGCACGGGGCCCGCACCGAGGCCCGCGACTACGTGCGCGAGGCGTTCGCCTGCCAGCGCGACTGCGTGCGTGCCCACATGATCGCCGGGCGCCTGTCCGCCGAAGACGACGACATGCCCGCGGCCATCGCCTCCTATGAAGCGGCCATCGATGCCGACATCGCCTTCGTGCCGGAGATCCTCCCGCCGCTACTGAACTGTTATGCCCGCTCGCAGCAGATGGATCGGGCCGAAGCGTTCCTGCGCGACATCATGCAGCGCTACCACGGCATCTCGCCGGTGCTGGCGCTCACCCGGCTTTACGAAGGGCGCGACGGCGAACGCACGGCCATCGATTTCCTCACCGGCCAGTTGCGCAAGCGCCCCTCGGTGCGCGGCCTGATGGCGCTCATCGACGCCACCATGGACAAGGTCTCGGGCGAGGCGCGCGAAAATTACCTGATCCTGCGCGACCTCACCCGCAAG
>CAJYHU010000149.1 GCA_913774655.1 uncultured Luteibacter sp.
GCACGACCCGCCCCGAAAAGGGACCGGCCACCGGACGCAAAGCGGCCGTGCAGCGCGACTCGTTGTGAGGGGCGCCGACGCGGGCGTCGATATCCGTGTCGTCCCGGATCAACATGCGGCATTCGCCGAGCGACAGGCTGTCGCCAGGCCTCAGGAGGGCCCGCTCGCGCACCGGTCGCGCGTTGACGTAGACCCGCCCCGCGTCGGGCATGACCTCAAGCACCAGGCCTCGGCGGTCATGCAGGACCTGGACGTGCCGCGGTGCCACCTGGCCGTCGGCGACCACGAGATCGTTTTCCTCCGACCGACCGATGGTGAGCACGGGTCGTGACCAGTGGAAATCACCTCGGGCCGAACTGACGAATTCGATGCGCATGGGGGAACCGGAACCTTGACGACGCGACTTTAGCAGGTCGCGGTATCTGTTTGAAATGTAAAGATGTCGTGATCGTCGCCCAACGTGGCTGCTACACTGCGCGATCCTCCCATTCGCAGGTGCGCCGCTCCATGGCCAAGATCGACATCCGCCGTCCGCACGGAAAATCACTCCCCGAGGCACGCGCGGTGGTCGAGAAGGTGGCGACCCGCATGAGCGAGAAGCTGGGCACCACGGGCGGTTGGCAGGGCGACGCGTACACCTTTTCAGGTTCAGGGGTGAAAGGCGCCATTACCGTGTCGGACACCGACGTGCACGTGGCCGTCGAGCTCGGGATGATGCTGTCGGCCGTAAGAGGCATGGTCGAGAGCGAAATCCGCAAGAAGCTCGACGAACACTTCGCCTGAGGCCGCCGGGTGGCCCCGGCGTCGGGGGCTGTGCCATAATAGGGGACTTATGAGGCCACGGCGGCCACTCATCCGACTCGGAACACATGGCAAAAGACGACGTCATCGAAATGGAAGGCACGGTTCAGGAAACCCTGCCCAACACCATGTTCCGCGTGCAGCTCGAGAACGGGCACGTCATTACTGCCCACATCTCCGGTCGCATGCGCAAGCATTACATCCGCATCCTCACGGGCGATAAGGTGAAGGTCGAAATGACCCCTTACGACCTCACGAAGGGGCGCATCACCTATCGCATGAAGTAAGCGCAAGCTGCTTCGTGGCAACAAAAAAGCCGCGGCAGGTGCCGCGGCTTTTTTGTTGCCTTGAGGGGGGCCGGCTGCGAAGGCACCCGAACGCGCGCCTTCGCATCACAACCCGCCCGGAGCGTCAGGCCTCGGCCGTCGCCGGCTCCGCCGACTCGGTCTCCACGTGCAGGTCGTCACCCTCCACCGAGAGGGTCACCTTGCCGCCCTCGGCCAGCTTGCCGAAGAGCAGCTCGTCGGCCAGCGCCCGCTTGACCTTGTCCTGGATGACGCGGGCCATCGGGCGGGCGCCCATCTGCGGGTCGAAGCCGTGCTCCGCCAACCAGCGCCGGGCCTCCGGGCTCACGTCTACGCTGACCTTCTTCTCGGCCAGCTGGGCTTCCAGTTCGATGAGGAACTTGTCCACCACGCGCAGGATGTGATCGAAATCCAACGAATTGAACTGGATGATCGCGTCCAGGCGGTTGCGGAACTCCGGCGTGAACAGGCGGCGGATGGTCTCCATCGCGTCCGGCGCGTGGTTCTGCTTGACGAAACCGATGCCCCGCCGCGAGGCCAATTGGGCGCCCGCGTTGGTCGTCATCACGATGACCACGTTCTTGAAGTTCGCCTCGCGCCCGTTGGTATCCGTCAGCACACCGCGATCCATGACCTGGAGCAGGATGTTGTAGACGTCCGGGTGCGCCTTCTCGATCTCGTCGAGCAGGAGCACGCAATGCGGGTGCTTGACGATTTGCTCGGTGAGCAGGCCGCCCTGGTCGAAACCGACGTACCCCGGAGGGGCACCGACGAGGCGGGAGACCGAGTGCGCCTCCATGTATTCGGACATGTCGAAACGGACCATCTCGATGCCCAGTTGCATCGCCAGCTGACGGGTCACCTCGGTCTTGCCCACGCCAGTCGGACCGGCCAGGAGGAAGCTGCCGATCGGCTTGGACGGATCGCCCAAGCCCGACCGGGCCATCTTGATCGACGACGCCAGGGCCTCGATCGCATCGTCCTGGCCGAACACCACCATCTTGAGGTTGCGCTCGAGGTTACGCAGCACGTCACGATCGGACGCCGACACCTGCTTGGGCGGAATACGCGCCATCTTCGCCACGATGAACTCGATCTCAGGCACGTCGATCCTGCCGGTGCGCTCGTCTTCCGGCAGCAGCCGCTGGCGGGCGCCGGCCTCGTCGATGACGTCGATGGCCTTGTCCGGCAACAGGCGGTCGGGGATGTGCTTGACCGAGAGATCGACCGCCGCACGGAGCGCCTCGCCTGTGTACTCCACCGCGTGGTGTTCCTCGAAGCGGCTCTTCAGCCCCCGAAGGATCTCGATGGAATCGGCCACGGTGGGCTCGACGACGTCGATCTTCTGGAAACGGCGAGCCAGGGCACGGTCCTTTTCGAACACGCCACGGAACTCCTGGAACGTGGTCGAACCGATGCAGCGCAACTCACCGGAGGCGAGCATGGGCTTGATGAGGTTCGAGGCATCCATGGTGCCGCCGGACGCCGATCCGGCACCGATGATGGTGTGGATCTCGTCGATGAACAGGATGGCGTTGGGCTGCTTCTTGAGCTGGCCGATCACCGCCTTCAGGCGCTTTTCGAAGTCGCCGCGATACTTGGTGCCCGCCACCAGGGCGCCGAGGTCGAGCGACCAGATGGTGCAATCCTCGAGCACCTCGGGCACCTGTCCTTCGACGATGCGCTTGGCCAGGCCCTCGGCGAGCGCCGTCTTGCCCACGCCGGCCTCGCCGACGTAGAGCGGGTTGTTCTTGCGGCGACGGCAGAGCACCTGGATGGTGCGCTCGACTTCGTCGTTGCGCCCGATGAGGGGGTCGATCTTGCCCTGTATGGCAAGTTCGTTGAGGTTGGCCGCGTATTCGTTGAGCGGGTTGCCCTTGCCCTCGCCGCCCTCGTCGCCGTCACGCTCGCTGGCAGGGGCGGCCGCAGCCGCCTCGTCGCCGATCTTGGCGATGCCGTGGGAGATGTAATTGACCACGTCGAGGCGGGTGATCTCCTGCTGGTGCAGGAAATACACGGCGTGGGAGTCTTTTTCGCCGAAGATGGCCACCAGCACGTTGGCCCCGGTGACTTCCTTACGGCCCGACGACTGCACATGGTAGACCGCGCGCTGGAGCACGCGCTGGAAGCCCAGGGTGGGCTGTGTGTCGCGTTCGTCACCGGCGGGGAGGACGGGAACGGTTTCGGCGATGATCCGTTGCAGGTCGGCCGCAAGGCGCGGCAGGTCGACGCCGCAGGCACGCAGGGCGGCCAGGGCGGACGTGTTTTCGGTAAGGGCGAGCAGAAGATGCTCCACGGTCATGAATTCGTGGCGCTGCTCGCGGGCCTGCTTGTAGCAGTGCCCGATGGTGACTTCGAGATCCTTGCTGAACATACGGACCGTCTCCGATAGCTGTGGGCGGCTGGGTCAAGCCCTTTGTGAGTGCCGCATGTGCTCCAGATGGGGGGCTGGCTACATCTTTTCCATAGTGCACAACAGCGGGTGCTGATGAGATCGTGAGTATTCGTTGACCTGAGTCACCTTGGTTTCTGCCACCTCCCGGGTGAAGACGCCGCACACGCCTTTTCCGCGGGTATGGACGTGGAGCATCACCTGGACGGCTTTCTCCTGATCCATGCCGAAGAAGCTGCGCAACACCTCTATCACGAAGTCCATCGGGGTGAAATCGTCGTTCAGCAGGACGACCTGGAAGAGCGGCGGACGGGCGGTTTCCGGACGGCTGGTCTCAAGGGCGAGCCCGTGCCCGCGGTCGCTTTCCCGATCGTGTTCGTGTTCCTGGGACATTTAAGAAGAACCTTGGGTACGCGATGCGATTATATACACCCGTTTCCTGACCGGCTCCGGGGTGGATAACCACAGGTGATGGCACAATAGACCGTTTTCCAGAGCCGCTTCCCTGCCCGAACGATGCCTCCCGCCGCCTCCCCACCCGAAACCGTCTGGTGCCCCCGCGTGACCGTCGCCTGCGTCGTCGCGAAGGGCGACCGATTCCTCATGGTGGAAGAGGAGGTATCCGGTGAACTGGCCTACAACCAGCCCGCCGGCCACCTCGATCCCGGCGAGACGCTGCAGGCCGCGGCCGTGCGCGAGGCGCTGGAGGAAACCGGCCACACCGTCGCCCTCGACGCTTTCATCGGCGTATGGCAGTGGATGAGCCACGAACACGGCGAACAGGTGCTGCGCTTCGCCTTCAGCGGCACCTCCGTGTCGCAAGATCTCGCGCGCCCCCTGGATACCGGCATCCGCCGGGCGTTGTGGTTGCGCCGCGACGAGATCCGCGACCTGGGACCGCGCCTGCGCAGCCCGTTGATCCTCGACACGCTCGACGCGTGGCTCGACGGCCGCCGGCTTCCGCTCGACGCAGTCTCCAGCCGGCTTCCGGGAGGGCGGTCGTGAAGGTCATCCTCGGGGTATCCGGCGGCGTGGATTCCTCCGTGGCCGCCCTCCTGCTCCAGCAGGCCGGTCACGAGGTGGAAGGCATGTTCATGCAGAACTGGGAAGAAGACGACCGCTCAGGCCCCTGCACCACCGACGACGACCGCAAGGACGCCGTGGCCGTGTGCGGCCGGCTCGGCATCCCGTTCCATGCGCGGAACTTCGCCAGCGAGTACTGGGACGGTGTGTTCGCCTATTTCCTGGCCGAATACGCGGCGGGACGCACGCCGAACCCCGACGTCCTCTGCAACCGCGAGATCAAATTCAAGACCTTCCTCGAGCACGCCAAGGCCCTCGGGGCGGAAAAGATCGCCACGGGCCATTACGCGCGCGTCGACCTGCGCGACGGGCGCTACCGCCTGCTGCGCGCGGTGGATACTGGCAAGGACCAGACCTACTTCCTCCACGCCCTGGGCCAGCGCCAGCTTGCCGCCACGTTGTTTCCGGTGGGCGAGATCGAAAAATCGCTGGTGCGGACGATGGCCCGGGAGGCCGGTCTGTCCACTCACGCGAAAAAAGACTCCACCGGCATCTGCTTCATCGGCGAGCGCGATTTCCGCACGTTCCTGTCGCACTACCTGCCCGCGAAAGCGGGCGCGATGGTCGATCCCGAAGGCAAGGTCATCGGCGAGCACCAGGGCGTGATGTATTACACCCTGGGACAGCGCAACGGGCTGGGCATCGGTGGTCGCGCGGGCGCGTCGAACGCGCCCTGGTACGTCGTGGGCAAAGAGGTGCCCACCAACACGCTCATCGTCGCCCAGGGCGGCGAGAACCGTTGGCTGCAGTCGCACCGGCTCGAGGCCACCGAAGCGACCTGGGTCGCGGGCGAGGCGCCGGGTCAGTCGTTCCGCTGCACGGCGAAGACGCGCTACCGGCAGGACGACCAGGCCTGCAGCGTGGAGGTCCGAGGCGATCGGCTGCACGTGGTCTTCGATACCCCCCAGCGCGCCGTGACGCCGGGCCAGTCGGTGGTGTTCTACGACGGCGAGGCCTGCCTGGGCGGCGCCGTGATCGCCATGACCGACGCGCCTTACGGGGGGCTGGCGTGACCGCCGGGCGGCACGCTTACACCATGAACCCTTACGTTTTGTCTGAGCCCAACGCATGAACGAAGAACGCGTCCTCGCCCTCGCCGGTGTGTTCCAGGGAGCCGCCCTTGCCCAGCAGATGGCCACCGAAGGCCGCTGCGACGACGTGGCCTACGAGGCGAGCCTCGCCAGCGTGTTCCGCATCGATGCCGACTCGGTGGCCGCCGTGTACGGTGGCGTGAGCGGCGTACGTCGCGGCTTGCGTACGCTCGTCGCGCAGTTCGAGGACAACACCCGCGATATCGCCGTGATGCGCATGGCGGTGACCGTGCTTCGCCTCGAACGCTCGCTGTCGCGCCATCGCGGCCTGCTCGACCGCTTGCGCGAAGGCATCGTGTCCAGCCAGCGGCAGGTGGAACATTTCGGGCTCGACCATCCCAACGTCGCGGCCCGCGTGGCCGAGCTCTATGCCACCACGCTGTCCACGCTCAAGCCCCGGGTGATGGTCACCGGCAACCCGGCCCACCTGCAGCAGAAGGCCAACGTCGACCGAGTGCGCGCCGCGCTGCTGTCGGCCGTGCGCTCGGCGGTGCTGTGGCACCAGATCGGCGGACGGCAGTGGCAGATCCTCTTCTACCGCAAGCAATGCGCGATG
>CAJYHU010000150.1 GCA_913774655.1 uncultured Luteibacter sp.
CCAGTTGAACGCGCAGGCCAACCGGCTCGCACGCCACCTGCGCACGCTTGGCGTCGGCCCGGATGGGCTCGTCGGCCTGTGCGCGGAGCGTTCGCTGGCGATGATCGTGGGCCTGTATGCGATCCTCAAGGCGGGCGGCGCGTACGTGCCGCTGGATCCCACGTATCCCTCCGACCGCCTGGCGACCATCGTGGCGGATGCGGCCCCCGCCGCGATCCTGACCCAGCGTCACCTGCGCGAGGTCGCACCGGTGATGGCGGGCGTGCCGGTGGTGGACCTTGACGACGACGCCGCCCTCTGGGCGGCGCAGGACGACGGCGACCTGGCCAACGCGACCGGCCCCGGGCACCTGGCCTATGTGATTTACACGTCCGGCTCCACGGGCAAGCCCAAGGGCGTGGGCATCGAACACCGTGGCATCGTCAATCGCCTGCAATGGATGCAGGAGGCGTATCCGCTCGGTGCCGACGACCGTGTGCTGCAGAAAACCCCCTTCAGCTTCGACGTGTCGGTGTGGGAGTTCTTCTGGCCGTTGCTGGAAGGCGCCACGCTCGTGGTCGCGCGCCCGGGCGGCCACCAGGACGTGTCCTACCTCGCCGACCTCATCGATGCCCAGGCGATCACGACGCTGCATTTCGTGCCGCCGATGCTCGACGTCTTCCTCAACGAGGTCGAACCCGGCTGCGGCCGTTCGCTGCGCCAGGTGATGTGCAGCGGGCAGGCCCTGCCCATGGAACTGCAGCAGCGCTTCTTCGCCACGTGGGATCACGTGGCGCTGCATAACCTCTATGGTCCGACCGAAGCGTCGGTCGACGTGACCTACTGGCCGTGCCGCAAGGACAGCGGGCTGCACTGCGTGCCGATCGGCCTGCCCATCGCGAACATCCAGATCCACATCCTGGACGATGCGCTGCAACCGGTGCCGGTCGGCGTCGTGGGCCACCTGTACATCGCGGGTGTCGGCCTGGCCCGGGGCTATGTCAATCGCCCCGAGCTGACCGAGCAGGTGTTCGTGCCCAACCCGTTCAGCGCCGAACCCGGTGCCCGCATGTACCGCTCCGGCGACCTGGCCCGCTACCTGCCCGGCGGCGTCATCGAGTACCTGGGCCGCAGCGACCACCAGGTGAAGATCCGCGGCCTGCGCATCGAACTGGGCGAGATCGAGTCGACCCTGGCCGCGATCGACGGCGTCCGCGACGTCGTGGTGCTGGCCCGTCCCGACGAGCGCACCATCCCGCGCCTGGTGGCCTATCTCGTGCCGGACGACGGGCGGACGCTGCCCGAGTCATCGGCGTTGCGCCGCACGCTGGCCCAGACGTTGCCCGATTACATGGTGCCCGAACACATCGTGGCGCTGTCAGCGATGCCGCTGACCGCCAACGGCAAGGTCGACCGCAAGGCGTTGCCGGCCCCCGAGACGACGCACGACGCGCCTGGGCAGGTCGTCGCGCCGCGTACAACGACCGAACGGACCATCGCGGCGGTGTGGAGCGACCTGCTGAAGGTCGAGCGCATCGGCGTGACCGACGATTTCTTCGAGCTTGGTGGGCACTCGCTGCTCGCGACGCAGTTGGTCTCCCAACTGCGCAAGCGGAACCTTCCCGACGTCGAGCTGCGCGATCTGTTCGCCTACCCGACGCTCGAGGCGCTGGCCGCTTATGTCGACGGCAGGTCGGCCCCGGCCACCCCTGCGCCCACGTCCGCGGCATCGGCGCCGATACCGGAGGAGGTGTTTCCGCTGTCGTTCGCACAGCAGCGGCTGTGGGTGCTCGATCAGCTCGAAGGGCAGAGCCCGACCTATAACATCCCGTCCGCGGTACGTTTGAAAGGCCACCTGGATACCGCCGCGCTCCAGGCCGCGTTGCACGGCATTACCCGTCGGCACGACGCCCTGCGCGCCCGCTTCGACAGCGTGGACGGTTCGCCGGTGCAGCGCATCGCGGCCGACGTGCCGTTGCCGCTGGTACCGCACGACCTGACGGGCTTTTCGCCGAAGGAGCGCGAGGCTAAGACGCGCTGGCTCATGTCGGAAGAAGCCCGCACGTCTTTCGACCTGCGCCAGGGCCCGTTGGTCCGCGCGCGGTTGCTCATGCTCTCGGCGCACGAGCACCTGCTCCTGCTGACCATGCACCACATCGTCTCCGACGGCTGGTCGATGGGTCTGGTGGTGCGCGACCTCGGCGCCATGTACGCGGGGCTGCGCGCCGGCACGCCCCCGGGCTTGCCCGAGCTGCCGATGCGCTACGTCGATTACGCCCGTCGGCAGCGCGACGCGCTGGAGGGTGAGGCGCTCGATGCCCAGCTGGCGTATTGGACGCGCCAGCTCGCCGGCATTCCCAGCCTCCTGACCCTTCCCACCGATCGCCCGCGCCCGGCGGTGCAGCGGCAGGAGGGCGCGGCGCGGGCCTTCGCGCTTCCGGTGGAGCTCAGCGCCGCGCTGCAGTCGTTGAGCCGCCGCTCGCAATGCACGCTGTTCATGACGCTTTGCGCCGCGTTCAACGTGCTCCTGGCCCGGTACGCGGGACAGGACGACATCTGCATCGGCACGCCCATCGCCGGGCGCAACCAGGCGGAAATCGAAGACCTGGTCGGGTTCTTCATCAACACTCTCGTGCTGCGTACCCAGGTCGACCGGCGCGGCAGTTTCGACGACCTGCTCAAGCAGGTGCGCGCCACGACGCTCGATGCCTACGCGCACCAGGACGTGCCGTTCGAGCAACTGGTCAACGCCGTGCAGCCGGAGCGCCACGCGAGCCACACGCCGCTGTTCCAGGTGATGCTGGTGTTGCAGAACGCGCCGCTCGACCTGGCCCTGCCGGGGCTGGAACTGGAACTGGTGCCGCACGAGACGGTCACGGCCAAGTTCGACCTCACCCTGAGCCTGAAGGAGGGCCCGCACGGCCTGCATGGCTACTTCGAGTACAACACCGACCTCTTCGACCCCGCGACGATCGAACGCATGGCCGGGCACTTTACCCAGTTGCTGAAAGGCATCGCGGCCGATCCCGGACGCCCCGTGGGCGAACTGCCGATGCTCGGCGACGTCGAGCGCAGGCGGCTGCTGCATTGCTTCAACGATACCGCGCGAACCTTCCCGCGCGTCGGACCGCGGACGCCTACCGTCCACCAGCTTTTCGAAGATCAGGTACGGCGTAGCGCCGACCGTACCGCCATCGTTTTCGGCGATGCCTCGCTGACCTACGCCGAACTCAACGCGCAGGCGAACCGGCTCGCCCGGCACCTGCGCGTGCTGGGCGTGGGACCGGACGTGCTGGTCGGGCTATGCGCCGAACGTTCGCTCGAGATGGTCGTGGGCCTGTATGGGATACTCAAGGCCGGCGGCGCCTACGTGCCGCTGGATCCGTCGTACCCGCGCGACCGTTTGACCGCCATCGTGGAGGACGCGGCACCCGTCGCCATCCTCACCCAGCGCCACCTGCGCCACGTCGCGCCGACACTGCCCGGCGTGCCGGTGGTCGATCTCGATGAACCGGGTCGTTGGGCGGGGCAGGGAGACCACGATCTCGACCACGCGACCGGGCCGGATCACCTGGCCTATGTGATCTACACCTCGGGTTCCACCGGCAAACCCAAGGGGGTGGCCATCGAACACCGTGGCATCGTCAATCGCCTGCAATGGATGCAGGAGACCTATCCGTTGCACGCCGACGACCGCGTGCTGCAGAAAACGCCTTTCAGCTTCGACGTGTCGGTGGGCGAGTTCTTCGGCGCGCCGCTCGAAGGCGCCACGTTGGTCATGGCCCGGCCGGGCGGCCACCAGGACGTGGCGTATCTGGCCGACGTCATCGACGTGCAGCGCGTCACCGTGGCGCACTTCGTGCCGCCGATGCTGGACGTGTTCCTCAACGAACTGGACGCGGGCCGGGCGCGCACGTTGCGCCGGGTGCTGTGCAGCGGGCAGGCGCTGTCGATGGAGCTCCAGCAGCGGGTGTTCGACGCCTGGGACCACGTCGAACTGCTCAATCTCTACGGACCGACCGAAGCCTCGGTCGAGGTCACCCACTGGCCCTGCCGTCGGGACAGTGGCCTGGCCAGCGTGCCGATCGGCATGCCGATCGCCAATATCCAGATCCACATCCTCGACGACGTGCTGCAACCGGTGCCGGTCGGCGTAGTGGGTCACCTCTACATCGCCGGCGTCGGCCTGGCACGTGGCTACGTCAACCGGCCGGACCTCACCGAGCAGGCATTCGTGCCCAACCCCTTCAGCACGGTGCCCGGCGCACGCATGTATCGCTCCGGCGACCTGGCCCGCTACCTGCCGGACGGCGCCATCGAGTACCTCGGTCGCAGCGACCACCAGGTGAAGATTCGCGGCCTGCGCATCGAACTGGGCGAGATCGAGTCGACGCTGGCCGCCATCGACGCCGTGCGCGACGCCGTGGTGCTGGCCGTGCCCGACGAACGTCGCGTGCCGCGCCTGGTCGCCTACCTCGTGCCCCACGACGGGCAGGCCTTGCCCGATGGCGCGGCCTTGCGGCACACGCTGTCGCAGACCCTGCCGGACTACATGCTGCCCGAGCACGTGGTGGTCCTGCCGGCGATGCCGCTCACCGCGAACGGCAAGGTCGATCGCCAGGCCCTGCCGGCGCCAGACACCACCGGCCCAGCGGCCGAACACGTGGCGCCCCGCACGCCGACGGAACGCGCGCTGGCGACCCTGTGGACTGAACTGCTGCACGTGGAGCGTGTCGGCGCGAACGACGACTTCTTCCACCTCGGCGGCCACTCGCTGCTCGCCACGCAGTTGGTGTCGCAGCTGCGCAAGCGGCAGATCGCCGACATCGAACTGCGCGATCTGTTCACTCACGCCACGCTGGCGTCCCTGGCCTCGTTCATCGACGCCAGGCAGGGCACCGTCGCACACCCCAACCTCGTGCCGATCCGGCCGAAGGGACGCCTCGCACCGTTGTTTCTCATCCACCCGATCGGCGGCGGCGTGCAGTACGCGTTCGACCTCGCGCCGTACCTCGACCCGGAGCAACCGGTGTATGGCCTGGCCATCGGCGAGAGCCTGCCGGTTAGCATCGGTGCGATGGCGCGCACCTACCTGGAGGCGATGCGACAGGTGCAGCCCAGTGGCCCCTACGCGGTGGCCGGGTGGTCGCTCGGCGGCATGGTGGCCTACGACATCGCCCACCGCCTGCAGGCGGCCGGCGAATCCGTGCGCTTCGTGGGCCTGATCGATACGAGCAGCCCGGCGGTGCGGACGCGGTTGACCGCCGAACATCCGGTGCGCTCGGACGACTGCCGCGCCTTGCTCAACTGGCTGCTCGACATCAACGCGGGTGCCGCCGATCACGCCCTGCATCCGGATTACCCGGAGCTCTCGCGGCTCGCGGGGAACGGCGATCTTGACGCGCTGATCGCCGGTTGCCGCCACGCGGGCTTCCTGCCGGAGCACTTCGACACCACCGACGTGAAGCGTTTCGTGGACATCTACCGCTCGAGCGGCAAGGCCGGCGACGACTACCTGCCGCCGGCGGCCCGGGTGCCGGTGACGTATTTCGCCGCCGAACGCCGCGAGGGTGAGGACGTGAGCCTCGGTTGGCACGACCTCGTCGGCGCGCACCTGGACGTGGTGCGCATCGGCGGCACGCATACCTCCATCGTACGACCGCCGCTCGCCGACCGACTCGCCCGCGAACTGTCGCGGCGCCTGCGCCACGACGCCGCCACCGCCCATCGCACGGCGATCACGCCATGAGCCACGAGGACACCATGAACGACACCCTCGCCGTCGACGCGCCGTCCGCGCTGCGGTACGCACGCACCATCGCCGACCTGCCCAGCCCGAAGGGCCACCCTTTCGTCGGCAACGCGCTACAGCTGGCCGGACGCCAGATGCACCAGAAGTTCACCGGGTGGGTGCGCGAATACGGGCCGATGTTCCGGCTCGACGTGCTGGGCCATCCCGTGGTCATCGTCTCGGACGCGGCCACGGTGCACGCACTGCTGCGCGACCGCCCGGAGGGATTCCGTCGCGCCGGCGGCCTCAAGCAGGTGATGAGCGAGCTGAACATCGGCGGGGTGTTCATCGCCGAGGGCGAGGCCTGGCGCAAGCAGCGCAAGCTGGTGATGAGCGGGCTCAACGTGGAGGTGATCCGGCACTTCTTCCCGACCATGGCGGCCATGACGCAAGGCTTGCACGACCGCTGGACGACCCGTTTGGCGCAAGGCCAGCCGATCGACCTCAAGCGCGATCTCAAGGCGATGGCCCTGGACATCATCGTCGGGCTCGCCATGGGGCACCGGATCGATGCGGTCAACCACGACGGCGACCCGTTGCAGAAGGACATCGACCGCCTTTTCGACCGGCTCGGGCAGCGCACCACCGCCGCGTTCCCCTATTGGCGGCACGTGAAGCTGCCGGCGGATCGCGCGGCGGAACGGGCGTCGGCGGAGATCGAGACGAAAGTGGTGGCGTTCATCCGCGACACCCGCGAACGGATGGACCGCGAACGCAAGCCGTCCACGATGCTCGAAGCCATGATCGTCGCGGCGGAG
>CAJYHU010000151.1 GCA_913774655.1 uncultured Luteibacter sp.
ACCTGCCCAACAAGGCGAGCGTGGCCGCCGGCGACGCCGCCTCATTCGACCGGACGGTGGAGTCGCGCGTGAGAAACGTGCAGGAGCGCTTCGGTATCGCGGCCGACGGCGTGGTCGGTCCGGAAACGATGTTTGCGCTGTCTTCGCTGGAAGCGGAAGGTCCTCACCTTGCCCGTGGCGTGCCCTGACCCATGTTCGTACGCGTGGATACCCGCCGTCGATCGCGGCTTTGCTGGGCCACCATGCTGGTGGTCGTCGTATGCGTGGTGTCCTTCGTCGGCCTGGCCCTTAGCAGTCCTGACGAGCGGTACGCCATCATGCGTCATTGGGGCACCGTTCCCGCGCATCTGTTCGGTACCGGCCTGCCGCTCTGGGAGCAGGTCAGCGATCCGGCCCTGCTGCGCCTGTTCACGGCGATCTTCATTCACGGCGGATGGCTTCACCTGCTCAGCAACCTTCTGTTCCTGGTGATCTTCAGCCTGCCGGCGGAACGGAGCCTCGGCTCACCGCGATTCCTGCTGTTGTTCCTCCTGGGCGGCGTCGTGGCCAACCTGATCGGCGCGATTTCGCTGACCGGCGCGCGGGTCGCCATCATCGGTTGCAGTGGCGCGGTGTCCGCCGTCGTCGGCGCTTACGTGACGCTGTTTCCCAGCGCGCGCCTGGGCCTGGTCGTGCCGCTGGGCCTTTACCTGGAATTCGTGCGCGTGCCCGCTTTCGTGCTGATTGGCATCTGGGCGCTCGTGCAGTTGCTTTTCAGCTATGCAGGCGCGAGTTACGGCGCTGTCGTATGGTGGACGCACATCGGTGGTTTCCTGTTCGGCATCGCGTTCGCGCTGGTGTCGCGCGGTGCGATCGAACGCCGCCTACGCGGCTGAACGTTCGTCGTCCAGCGCCAGATGCGTGCGCGCGAAGCCGCGCAACAGACGCGTTGCGACTGGCGTAGGAGCCACCTCCGCGAGCAACGCCTCGGGCTCGAAGCCTTCCTGCGTGAGCACGCCATGCTTGCGGCGAATGTAGGCGCGCATCACTTCGGCGGAAAACTCCGGGTGGAACTGCGTGCTGATCGCGTGCGCACCGTAGCGCACGAGGTGGTTCGGATCGCGGTCGGAACGGGCCAGGCTGACGGCATCGAGAGGCAACTCGAGCACGCTCTGCTCGTGCGTGGCGTGCGCCTTGAAGGTCTGCGGTAGCGCCGAGGCCAAGGGATCGCGTCCGGCCCCGGGACGCGTCGACAGCGACAGCGTGCCCATTTCCCGGCCGCCCGGCAGGTAGTCGACCCGGCCACCCAGCGCGTGCGACATCAACTGATGGCCATAGCAAACGCCCAGCAGGGGCAGGTCGATGTCCATGGCGTCGCGGATCCACCCCGCCGTGCGTTCGCTCCACGGCAGCCGCTCGGTCACCATGGACGCCGAACCGGTGATGACCGCGCCCGCGCACTCGGAAGGTGGCGGCGGGACATCGCCTCGCTCGACGTCAACAACGCGCAGGCGATGGCCACGCAGGCGCAGGCCCAGTTGAAACCAACGTGGAAAATCGCCGTGGCGCGCGCTGATCGTGTCGGGCGCACGGCCGGTGCGGATGATGAGAACGGGTTTCATGCGGAAAGCGTGTCGTCGATGTCCGTGGGCGGAAGCACATTGAGCACTTCGCGCACCGTGGTGAGGCCGGCGGCGACCTGCGCCGCGGCGGAAATGCGCAGGGGCTTCATGCCCTCGCGCAAGGCCATGTCGGTCAGCCGCGAAAGGTCGAGCGAGGGCGTAATGGCACCGCGCACGCGCGGGGAGAGCTGCATCATTTCATAAACGCCCGTGCGGCCGAGGTATCCGGTCTTGCGGCACTCCAGGCAACCGACGGGTTCATAGACCTGCTCGGGCAGGGGCAGGTTCCAGCCATGCGTGAGCGCGGCCCAGGCGTCGGGTTCTTGCGCGGCCGGGCGCTTGCAATGGGGGCACAGGGTGCGTACGAGGCGTTGTGCCACGACCCCGGCCAGCGTGGACTGGATCAGGTAATGCGGCACGCCGAGATCGAGCAGGCGGGTAATCGCGCTCGGCGAGTCATTCGTATGCAGGGTGGAGAGCACCAGGTGGCCGGTCAGAGACGCCTGCACCGCCATCTGCGCGGTTTCCAGGTCGCGGATCTCACCGATCATGATGATGTCGGGGTCCTGGCGCAGCAACGTGCGCACGCCCGCGGCGAAATCCAGGTCGATCGCGGGTTGCACCTGCATCTGGTTGAGGTCGGGCGACACCATTTCGATGGGGTCTTCGACCGTGCAGACGTTGAGTTCCGGCCGGGCCAGGTGCTTGAGCGTGGAGTACAGCGTGGTGGTCTTGCCCGAGCCGGTGGGGCCGGTGACCAGCACGATGCCGTGCGGTCGTTCGACCATGGCGCGCCACACGCGGGCCTCCTCGTCGGCGAAGCCCAGCTGGGCGAAGTCCTTCATGACGAGGTCGGGGTCGAAGATACGCATCACCACTTTCTCGCCGAAAGCGGTGGGCATGGTGGAAATACGCAGCTCCACCTCGCGGCCACCGGCCGAGCGCGTCTTGATGCGGCCGTCCTGCGGGCGGCGTTTCTCGGCGACGTCCATGCGCGCGAGGATCTTAACGCGTGCCGTCACGGCGGTGGTCACCGGTGGCGGCAACTCGAACACCTTCTGCATGACGCCGTCGATACGGAAGCGGATCTGGCCCGCATCGCGTCGCGGCTCGAGGTGGATGTCGGATGCACGCTGCTCGAACGCGTATTGCAGCAGCCAGTCGACGATGTGGACTACGTGCCGGTCGTCGGCACCCACCTCGCCGCCCTTGCCCAGTTCGACCAGTTGCTCGAAGTTGATGATCTTCGACGGCTCGGCGCCCTTCGCGTCCTGGGCGAGCTGGATCGACCGCTGCACGCCGTAGAACTCCAGCAGGTAGCGGTTGATGTCGATCGGGCTGGCCACCACGCGGCGCACGTCGCGGCGGAGCATGTGCGCGAGGTCGCCCGCCCAGGCCATGTCGAACGGCTCGGCCGTGGCGAACACCACCTCGCCCGGCGACGCGCTGACCGGAAGGATGCGATGGCGCTGGGCGTAGGCGCTGCTGACCACCTGGGTCACCTGCGCCACGTTGATCTTCATCGGGTCGATCTTGAGGTAGGGCAGGTCGGCCTTGCCGGCCAGCCACTCCACCAGGCCTTCCAGGCTCAGGGGGCGGCCCGGTTCGCGCTGGTTGCCCAGGCGAGCGTTGGCGATCACCACGAGCGGGTTGAGCTCAATGGCGGTCTTGCCGCCCCGGGCCCCCGCGCGGACGCGCTTGGCGTCGTCTCCGGTGATGTAGCCGTCGACCACCAGCGCAGCGAGCACATCCTCGAGCTCCAGCCGCCCGCGGCGCCCCAGCATCGCGCCCGATTGCGGATTGACTGCCATGGCCTGGCGATCCCTCATGAAAGACGACGCCGCTATACTAGCCCGCTTTCTCAAGGACTCGGGAACCATGTCCGCGCCCACCTTCCAAGACGTGATCCAGACCCTCAACCGCTATTGGGCGGAGCAGGGCTGCGTGCTGGTCCAGCCCCTCGACACCGAGGTCGGCGCGGGCACGTTCCATCCCGCCACCTTCCTGCGCGCGCTCGGACCCGAACCCTGGGCCGCCGCCTACGTGCAGCCCTGCCGACGGCCCACGGACGGTCGCTACGGCGACAACCCGAACCGCCTGCAGCACTACTACCAGTATCAGGTGGTGCTCAAGCCGAACCCGGACGACATCCTGGAACGCTACATCGGCTCGCTGAAGGCGCTGGGCATCGATCCGCTGGTGCACGACCTTCGCTTCGTCGAGGACAACTGGGAATCCCCCACGCTCGGTGCGTGGGGCCTGGGCTGGGAGGTCTGGCTCAATGGCATGGAAGTGACCCAGTTCACCTACTTCCAGCAGGCCGGCGGCCTGGAGTGCCGCCCCGTTACCGGGGAAATCACCTACGGCCTCGAACGCCTGGTGATGTACCTGCAGAACGTCGACAGCATCTACGACATCGTCTGGACCAACGCACCCCACGGCGTGGTCACCTACGGTGACGTGTTCCACCAGAACGAGGTGGAGCAGAGTACCTACAACTTCGAGCACGCCAACGTGGCCGAACTGTTCCACTGGTTCGACGTCTGCGAGGGCGAGGCGGGCAAGCTGATCGCGGCCGGCCTGCCTTTGCCGGCCTACGAGCAGGTCTGCAAGGCCAGCCACGCGTTCAACCTGCTCGACGCGCGCCGCGCCATCAGTGTCACCGAGCGCCAGCGGTTCATCCTGCGCGTGCGTACGCTGGCCCGCAGCGTGGCCGAAGCCTACGTCGCCCAACGGGAAAAACTCGGGTTTCCCGGGCTCAAGAATCGCAAGGAGGCCTCCCATGGCCGATGAACGCCTGCCGCTCGTCGTCGAGCTAGGCACCGAAGAACTGCCGCCCAAGGCGCTCGAAGACCTCGCCGGCGCTTTCGCGCGCGGTATCGTGGAGGGCCTTGAAAAACGCGGCGTCGCCGGCGATTACGCCGCGGCGCGCACGTATGCCTCGCCTCGCCGCCTTGCCGTGCATATCCCCGCGGTGGCCGTGGCCCAGCCCGAACAGCACGTCGAGCGTCGTGGTCCTGCCGTCGCCGCCAGCCTCGGCGCCGACGGCGAGCCGGGCAAGGCGCTGGTCGGCTTCGCCCAGTCCTGCGGCGTGGATGTTTCGGCACTGGAAAAACTCCAGACCGACAAGGGCGCGTGGTTCGTGTTCCGCGCGGTGAAGCCCGGTCAGCCGACCGCAGCGCTGCTCGCCGAGGTCGTGGCCGATGCCCTCAAGGGCTTGCCGATTCCCAAGGCGATGCGCTGGGGCGATCGTGACGACACCTTCGTGCGCCCCGCGCACACGCTTCTGATGCTGCATGGCGCGGCCGTCGTCGAGGGCGAGGTGCTCGGCCTCACGAGCGGGCGCACCAGCCAGGGGCACCGGTTCCATCATCCCGCCCCGGTCATGGTCGCCGACGCGGACAGCTGGCTCGAGACCCTGCGCCAGGCAAAGGTCATGGCGGATCCCGCCGAGCGCCGCGAACGCGTGCGCGCCGAGGTCGCCCGCGTGGCGACCGGCGGCGAACCGCGACTGGGCGACGACCTGCTCGACGAGATCGCCAACCTCACCGAGTGGCCGGTTGGCATCGCCTGTACGTTCGAGCGCGATTTCCTCGACGTACCGCCGGAAGCACTCGTCACCACGATGGAAACGAACCAGAAGTTCGTCCCCGTGTTCGATGCGCAGGGCCGCCTCACCGAGCACTTCATTGGCATCGCCAACATCGAGAGTCGCGACCCCGCGGAAATCCGCAAGGGCTACGAGCGGGTCATTCGCCCGCGCTTCGCCGACGCCAAGTTCTTCTGGGACGAAGACCTCAAGACCCCGCTGGCGGGCTACCAGGACGCCCTGAAGAACGTCACCTACCAGCAGTCGCTGGGCAGCCTGTGGGACAAGACGGTGCGCGTGGCCGAACTGGCCCGGATCATCGCCAATCGCGTCGGCATCGACGCGGGCAAGGCCACGCACGCGGCGGCACTGTCCAAGTGCGACCTGCTCACCCGGATGGTCGGGGAGTTCCCGGAACTGCAGGGCGTGATGGGCCGCTATTACGCGAGCCGCCAGGGCATCGACGCCGACGTCGCCGATGCGCTGGACAGCTTCTACCAGCCGCGCTTCGGCGGCGACGCCATCGCGGCAGGCAAAGTGGGGCAGGTGCTGGCCGTGGCCGAGCGCCTGGATACGCTGGCCGGCATCTTCGCCGTCGGGCTCAAGCCGAGCGGCAACAAGGATCCGTTCGCCCTTCGCCGCGCCGCGCTGGGCCTGGCGCGCACGCTCATCGAGGGCAGCCTCGCCATCGACCTGCGCGCCACCCTGACCGAGGCCCTCGAACTGGTTCCCGAGACGGCGTTGGTCGCGGGCGTCAAGCCGGGCAAGGACGGCACGCCGCCGTCGGTGGACATCGGCGCCCGTCGCCGCGAACTGGCCGACGAGATCCATGCGTTCGTGCTGGATCGCCTGCGCGGCTACTACACCGAGCAGGGTTTCACGGTCGACCAGTTCGAATCCGTGCTGGCCGTCGTGCCGTCGACGTTGCCTGATTTCGACCGCCGCCTGCGCGCGGTGGCCGAGTTCGCCCGCCGCAGCGAAGCGGCCAGCCTGGCCGCGGCGAACAAGCGCGTGTCGAACATCCTGCGCAAGCGCGCCGAAGAAACCGACGCCGCGCCGTTGCCGGCCGCCGTCGACGTCGCCTACTTCGAATTCGATGCGGAACGCGAACTGCACGCGGCGCTGACCGCCGCCCGGGTGGACGCCGGTGCCCTGCTGGCGTCCGGTGATTACACGGGCGCCCTGGCTCGCCTCGCAGCGCTGCAGGGACCGGTCGACCGGTTTTTCGACGACGTGCTGGTCAACGCGGCGGATCCGGCCGTGCGGGCCAATCGCCTGTGCCTGCTTGCGCAGTTGAGCCAGACCTTCGGAACGATCGCCGACCTGTCGCGCCTCTGACAGGCGGCCGGTGGGGCACCGTCGCCATCGACGGTCGCCACGGTGCCGTGCCGTCGCTAGGCGAGCCGCTGCGTACGGTTCGCCCTGGCGCCTGACAGGCTGCGACGCTGGACGGTTCGCCCCCCGGGCGAACCGATCCTGCGCCCCTTACGCTGCTGCCGCGCTGCTCTCTTCGAGAACACGGGTCATCAGCGTATGCCGGAACGCGATCATGCGATCGGCGTAATCGGCTTCGCCGGAGCGTCCCAGGATCGAATACATCTCGGCCACGAGATCGGCGTGACGTACCGGCGAAAAGCGGCGCCCGGTCATCTCGATGTCCGACTGAAGGAGTTTCATGGCGGCGGCCAGTCGCGACGGGTCCAGCGGCGTCACGCCCTGCGACACGTGGCTCTCGCGGCCGCGCACCGACTCCGAACTTTCCGTGCGCACGAGGGCGTCTTCGTTGCTCCCGTCGAGCATCATCGGGCCTTCGCCCGCGGCGAGCCAGACGAGCGACAGTCCCAGCGTCTTCGCCATCGTGACGCAGCGGCCGCGCGACGGATCGGTGTTGCCGTCGCGCCAGCTGCGCACGACGCCTTCGGAGAAACCGCAGCGGCGAGCGATCTCGCTCACGCTACCCGACATCTTGATGACCTGCCGGACCCGGCTGGCGAACGAGGACGGCGGAACAGCGGCGTCCCCACGGCTGATGTCCATTCCTGCCCTGGCGGCGTCCGCCATCAGGGAACCCCTCGAATTGTCGTTCATGCGCTTGAAACCTCAGATAGGTGTGACGAGCCGCCCCCCGGCGTTTCGCGGTCAAACGCGCGAGGTTCGTATAGGTGTACAGCCACTTTCCTTTCGAACACCTTGCGCCTCAGAAGTTTCTTCACCCGTCGATCACGTTTCGACGCAGGAATTTGCCGAACCGTTCAGGAATCGACGTAGGAATTTTTCGTAGTCGCGGACCTGTCCATAGGCCGTTCGTCACGTCTTTTCCTGATCTAAGTGCTTGACGGCGATGTGATTGAAACGTGAGGGCAGCGTTTAATTTACGTCGTAAATTATTGCCGTATTCGGCATTTTCTCCTGTTGGAATAGGCAATTACTTGCTGTAAATCTGCGCGGCGCCCCGACGTTTGTCGCCGGGTCGCCAAGAAGGGGAGACAGGCCACGCCACACGATTTGAACCGGAGTTCATCGGGCGCGTCCTGTTAAAAACGATTCGCAAGAACATACGAACTGCATCGAGGGGATGCGGTCGCCTGGGGAGACACGAATGAAATCCATGTACACCGGTGGAACCATCCGCCGTACCGCGCTGGCCGTGGCGCTGGGTCTGACGTTCGCCGGGGGAGCGGCGCATGCGCAGTCCAACGCCTCGGGCGTGATCTTCGGTCACGCCGACAACGCCGCTGGCGCGAGCGTTCGCATCGACAACGTCGACACCGGCCTGTCTCGCGAACTGCCCCTGCCGGCCGACGGTCGCTACCGCGCCACGTCGTTGCCCGTGGGTCACTACAAGGTCAGCCTCGTCCGCAGCGGCGCCGCCGTGGAGACCCGCGACGTGCAGGTGAACATCGGTACCGGTACCGACGTTTCGTTCGTGGCCGCCGCGTCCGGCAACGCCGCCACGAGCCTGGAGGGGATCAGCGTCAGTGGCACGGCCCTGCCTGCGATCGACGTCTCGTCGGTCGACTCGCGCACCGTGCTCACCGCCGACCAGTTGCAGCGCATTCCCGTGGCTTCGAACGTCAACGCGGCCGCGCTGCTCGCGCCGGGAGTCGTCAGCGGCGACTCGCGCTACGGCGGCGTCGTCTCGTTCGGTGGCGCTTCGGCGGCTGAGAACCAGTACTACATCAACGGTTTCGCGGTGACCAATCCGCTGACGGGCCTGGGTTTCGCCACGCTCCCGTTCGACGCGATCGACCAGCAGCAGATCCTCACCGGCGGCTACGGCGCGGAATACGGCCGCTCCACCGGCGGCGTGGTCAACATCACCACCAAGCGCGGCACCAACACCTGGAAAGCCGGCGCGCAGGTCCAGTGGAGCCCGCGCTCGCTGAAGTCCAACCCGCGCAACATTTACTACCCCCGCACCTCGGGCAACGTCACCGACGGCACGATCTACCAGTACCGCGAGGGCAACAAGACCGACGACCTGCTCTACGGCCTGTATGTCAGCGGCCCGCTGATCAAGGACAAGCTGTTCGTCTATGCCGCCGCCGACGTGGTCCGCACCGACAACTCGGCCGGCGTCACCAACGTGCTGACCAAGACGGCGTTCGACGGCCCCCTGAAGGCCAACCACTGGGTCGGCAAGATCGACTGGAACATTACCGACAGCCACATCCTCGAACTGACCGGCATCGGCGACACCAATCTCAACGACACCACCATCTACTCGTACGACTACGCCACGCGGTCGCGCACGCGCGTGCTCGGTAGCGAGCACCAGAAGAATATCGGCACCGCCAACTCCACGCCCGGCGGCGTGATGTACATCGGCAAGTACACCGGTTACATCACCGACTCGCTGACGATCGACGCCCTGTACGGTCACAGCAAGACCGATCACGTCGACAACGTCTCCGGTGCGGCGGGCGTGACCTGCCCGAACATCGTCGATAACCGCAACGTGCCCGCCGCCCTCAAGCGGGTGAGCTGCGCTCCGGTGCAGGGCAACCTGATCGCCCCGGGTGCGAACGACAAGGTCAAGAACTGGCGTTTCGACATCCAGTATTCGCTGGGTGACCATGACCTGCGCGCCGGTGTCGACAACCAGACGGCCGAATCCTACGGTGGCCTCGCCGTGCAGGGCGGCGCGCTGTGGACTTACAGCAACCCGCCGGCCAGCGGCAAGATCACGGGCTTCCCTGAACTCGTCATCCCGCCGGGTACCACCGAAATCGCCCGCCGCCAGATCTTCCGCGCCGCCGGCAACGTCAAGGTGGAACAGGAAGCGCAGTTCATCGAAGACCACTGGCAGATATCGCAGAACTGGCTGGCCTACATGGGCCTGCGCAACGAACAGTTCAAGAATTTCAACACCGACGGCGTCGTGTTCGTGAAACAGCGTCACCAGCTGGCACCGCGCCTGGGCGTCACCTGGGACGTCTACGGTGATTCCACGCTGAAGGTCTACGCCAACGCGGGCCGTTATCACCTGGCCATTCCGTCCAACGTCGCCATCCGTGGTGCGGGCCCGCAGCTGTTCGAGCGCCAGTACTTCGCCTATGGCAGCGTCGATCCGACCACCAACGCGCCGATCAACCCGACCCCCATCTCGGGGATCCACTACGCCAACGGCGCCGATGGCAGCGCGCCGGATCCGAAGACGCTGTCGGCGAAGAACCTCAGCGCCTACTACCAGGACGAGTACATCCTCGGCTTCGACAAGCAGCTGGGCTCGGACTGGACCGTCGGCGCCAAGGCCACGTATCGCAAGCTGCGCAGCATCATCGACGACATGTGCGATTCCCGTCCGATCGAAGCATGGGCCGAGCGCAACAACATTGCCATCAGCCCCGACGCGAAGATCCCGGGCTGCCTGCTGTTCAACCCAGGCAAGGGCAACACGTTCACCATCGATCTCAACAACGACGGTCGCTACGAGAACATCGCGTTGTCCAAGGCCGATCTCGGCTTTCCGGATCTCAAGCGCAAGTACCTCGCCGTGAACCTGTACGTCGAGCACCAGTTCAACCAGCAGTTCTTCGGTCGCGCCGAATACGTGTGGTCGCAGAGCTTCGGCAACTCCGAAGGCCTGCTGAAGTCGGACATCGGCCAGCTCGATCCGTCGGTCACCCAGGACTGGGATTTCCCTGAGCTGATGATCGGCTCGAACGGCCCGCTGCCCAGCGATCGCCGCCACCAGGTGAAGGCCTACGGTTTCTGGCAGGCCACGCCGGAATGGCTCTTCGGCGCCAACCTGCTGGCGCTGTCGGGTCGTCCGAAGAACTGCCTCGGCATTCGTCCGCCGGATACGTTCAACTACGGTTCGTCGTATTTCTACTGCAACGGCGAGGACGCCCCGCGCGGCTCCCGCGGCCGCCTGCCGTGGACCTACCAGCTGTCGCTGAGCGCGGAATACCGTCCGTCGTTCTTCAACCACGACCTGTCGCTGAAGATGGACGTGTTCAACCTCTTCAACCAGCAGCGCGTGCAGAACATCGACGAAACCTACCAGACCGCCGATGGTCCGCTGAGCCCGACCTACGGCCGTCCGCTGAGCTTCTCCACGCCGCGTAGCGTCCGCCTCACGGCGCGTTACGACTTCTCGATGTAACGGCGCGGTATCCACCCAAGACAATAAGAAGAGTCGTAGGGATACAGGACGTGTCCCTACGATAAAGATCAAAAGCGACTCCCCGGATCGCCTCCGTGCCGACGGCACGGAGGCCTTTTTTTGCGGACTGCGCCGGATCGACATGCAAAATCTGGTAAGAAAATTTCCTAAGCCAAAGTCGTGCATGTGCCATAAGTCATTGCTGTAGATAAATGCAAATCACTGTTAAAGCTGCGTTTTTTTCATACGAAAAAATAGTGTCCACGTAAATTATTTCGGTGGTCACCCAATCCAATGGTAAAAATTCCGTATTGCCCTGCGGAATCGCTTTACGTATATGTTTTCCACGCCATCCGGGGAGAGGCTGGCGTACGGAAATGAAGCGGAAAAATCCGGCGTTTCCGTCCTTTTTTCGATGTCGTTTGCCCAAGCCTGGCGAAGGTCAGGACGAAGGCGTTTGCCTGCCGATCGTAGAAACATTCGATCGAGGGTTAACTTTCTAGGGGAGTCCCGCAGCATGATTTCGCGTTTCCACCGATCCTCCGCACTCAGCCGACGCTCCGCGCTCGCGATCGCGATCACTCTCGCGACCGTCTCCGGCGCCGCGATGGCCCAGTCAACCACGGGTTCGATTTTCGGCCAGGCCGCAGCGGGATCGACGATCCGCGCGACCGGCGTCAATGGCGTGACCCGTGAGGTTACGGTTGGCCAGGACGGTCGCTATCGCATCAGCCAGCTTCCGGTCGGAAGCTACACGGTCAACGTGATGCAGAACAATCAGGTGGTGGACTCGCGTAAGGACGTCAACCTGACGGTCGGCGCGGGTTCGGAAGTGTCGTTTGCCGGTGCCAGCACCGCAGCTGGCGCCCAGTCGCTCGAGTCGGTGACGGTGAGCGCCAACGCCCTGCCGCCGATCGACGTTTCCAGCGTGGATTCGCGGACGGTCATCACCTCGCAGCAGCTGGCACGGCTGCCTCTGGGGCGTAATGCCGAATCCATCGCGCTGCTCGCGCCTGGCGCGAACCCTGGCGCGGGCTACTTCGGTCGTACGGTCTCCTTCGGCGGCGCAGGCGTCTCCGAGAATGCCTACTACATCAACGGCTACAACACGTCTGACCCGCTACGTAACCTTGGCGGCGTCGGCTTGCCGTACGGCGCCATCGACCAGCAGGAAGTCTACACCGGCGGCTACTCCGCGATGTATGGCCGCTCCGACGGTGGCGTGATCAGCCAGGTGGGCAAGCGCGGTACCAACGAGTGGCACTTTGGCGCCCAGGTGCTTTGGGAGCCGAGGTTCGCGCGCTCGCAACTGGGTAACCAGTATTTCCCGAACCAGACGTTGCCGAACGGATACGGCTACACCGATCCCTCGCTCGGCGGCACGCTTTATCGCAGTCGTGACGGTGATAAACAGTGGACGCGGACGATCAGCGCCTATGCAGGCGGCCCCCTGATCAAGGACAAGCTCTACCTGTTCGTCGCCGCCGAAACGGAAAAGACCGAGGGTACCAATACCAACGCTTACACCGTGGCGCCGAACGCGACCAATCATTACACCTGGGATTTGCCCAAGTACTACGCCAAGCTCGACTGGAACATCAACGAAAGCAACATCCTCGAGTTGACGGGCATCAAGTCGAGCGACGAGCGTAGCGGCAAATACATCGGCTACGACTACGCGACCCGCGAACATACCGGGTTCGCCGGCCGTTACCCCGATAGCACGAAGACCGGTTCCACTTACGGCATCTTCAAGTACACCAGCTACATCACCGACGACCTCACCTTCTCGGCCACCTACGGCAAGAGCAAGACGGTCGACGTGCAGCGTAATCCGGGCGACCTCGGCCTTCCGTTCATCAGCCGCCCCGATCTTCAGGATCCGGCAGTCACCGGCGGTCAGTCGTTCGCCAACACGACGGCCACGACCCAGAAGATCGCTCCAGGCGCCAACAGCAAAACGCACGGTTTGCGTGCTGACCTCGAGTGGCAGGTGGGCGACCACCGTCTCACGGGCGGTATCGACAACATGCAGTTCAACGCCCATGACGAGGGTGTGACCACGACGGGCCCCGGCTACTACTGGACCTACGGTCGTGCGCGCGTGCCGACGGCTCCGCTGGTGCCGGGTCTTGGCGTGGGCCCGGCGGGTGGGCAGGGCTACTACGCTCGCAGGACGATTTTCAGCACCACCACGAGCATGTCGGTGGACCAGAAGGCTTACTACCTCGAAGACAAGTGGCAGGTTACCGACAAGTTCCTGCTGTCGTTGGGCATCCGCAACGACAAGTTCAAGAACTTCAACGACGACCATCGCACCTATGTGGACAGCGGCAACCAGTGGGCGCCGCGCCTGGGTGCGACCTGGGACGTTTTCGGCGATTCGTCGCTGAAGGTCTACGGCAACCTGGGGCGCTATTACCTCGCGCTGCCCAACAGTGTCGCGATCCGCGGGGCTTCCGCGTCCACCTTCACCAACGAGTATTTCGGCTACACCGGTGTCGATGCCAACGGCGAGCCCACCGGGCTGCGTGCGCTTGGTCCCGGTCCGGTGTCGTCGAACGGCGAATACGGACAGCCGAACGATCCGAAGTCGATCACCGCGACGGACCTGAAATCGCAGTATCAGGATGAAGCGATCCTGGGCTTCGACAAGACGCTCGGCGCTGAATGGGTAACCGGCGCGAAGGTGACCGTGCGCAAGCTTCAGGCGGCCATCGATGACGTATGCGATACGGGCAAGATTGCCGACAAGCTCACCGCGCAGGGCATCGATCCGGATAGCGTGACCATCCCGGGCTGCGTCATCTTCAATCCGGGCCGCACCAACAACTTCAGTCTGGCCAACGTCGATGGCAGCGGTCGCACCGACGTAAAGATGAGCCGAGACGACTGGGGCTTCACCGAGGGCGCAAAGCGTAAGTACTACGCGCTGGACCTCTACCTGATGCATCCGTTCGATGGCAAGTGGTTCGGTCGCATCGACTACACCTTCTCCAAGAGCTACGGCAACACGGAGGGGCAGGTGAAGTCGGATATTGGCCAGAACGACATCTCCAAGACGCAGGACTGGGACGCCGCCGCACTCATGGTGCACAGCAACGGCCTGCTCGCGAACGATCGCAAGCATCAGTTCAAGGCCTACGGTTCCTACCAGTTGACGCCGGAATGGTTGCTTTCGGGCACCGTCCGTATCACCTCGGGCGCGCCGCGCTCGTGCCTGGGCTACTTCGGGCCGAACGACGACGATCCGATCAGCTATGGTTCGTCTTACCACTCGTGCGCGGGCAAGCTCTATGCCCCGGGCGAGCAGCGCATGCCCTGGTTCAAGCAGATGGACCTGGCCGTGGAATACCGCCCGGCGTTCGCCGATCACAAGCTGGCCTTCGGCTTGCAGGTGTTCAACGTGACCAACGAGCGCAAGCCGCTGATCGCTGACTACACCTACGAGGACGATCGCTTCACGGTCTCCAATACCTACGGTACGGGTATCTACTACCAGACCCCGCGGTACGCGCGACTGACCGCCACGTACGACTTCTAAGCGCACCGGCTCGGGCCGGGGGCAGGAGCCCCCGGCTTGAGAGGAAAACGGTAGAAAAACATGTCCAGGGATGGAAGCGTCTCCCCAGATTGCCACCGGCTTGCCGGTGGCCTTTTCAGGTAGGCCCGGCCAACCCGCCGGGCGGGGCCTCGGGCAGGAGCCGGGGCCTTGTAAATAATTTGTTGACACGACGCGCTCCCTGCCCCTATGTTCGGCATCGGCGAATTCTGTCGGGAAGATTTCACGAATCGTGAATCGGTCCCGTACGGTAAGAGTCGATGGACTTGTCGGGAGCAGGTCTCGTGGGGACGACGCTACTCTGGGAGGAGCAGGCGCCGAGGAAAAACCCCGGAAACGTGCACCGCCAAGGCCGAATTTTCCGGCCTTTGCCGGTTTTGCTCGTTTTTAAGGCCCGGTTGGGCCGATCTGGGGAGATTTGCATCATGAGTTCTCGCAGCATCCGGCAGGCATCCGTCCTGCGTCGTTCTTCGCTTGCGCTTGCCCTCGCGGTAGGCCTCGGCGGCACCGGTGCCGTCCTGGCCCAGTCCACCTCCGGTACGATTTTTGGTCAGGCCACGCCGGGCCAGACCGTGACCGTGACCAGCGGCTCGGGCGTCACGCGCACCGTCACGGTCGACCAGTCTGGCCGCTACACCGTCAGCAACCTGCCGGTTGGCACGTATAACGTCGCGCTCATGAACAATGGCGCCACGGTCTCCACGCGCGACAACGTCGGCATCCGCGTTGGCGCCGGTACCGAAGTGTCCTTCAACAACGCCGCCGCCACGGCTGGCAATGCGCAGGATCTTTCGGGCGTCACCGTGTCGGCCAACTCGCTGCCGTCCATCGACGTCACGGGCGTCGACTCGCGCACCGTGATCACCTCGCAGCAGTTGGCCAAGCTCCCGTTGGCGCGTAGCGCCGACGCGATCGCTCAGCTGGCTCCCGGTGTGGTCCAGGGCAGCTCCGACTTCGTGGGCCAGAACGGTCAGCGCCTGTCCTCGTTCGGCGGCGCGGGCGTTACTGAAAACGCCTACTACATCAACGGTATGAATGTCACCGATCCGCTCAACGGTCTCGGCGGCATCGAGCTCCCCTACGGCTCCATCGAGCAGCAGGAAGTCCTGACGGGCGGTTACGGCGCCGCTTACGGTCGTTCCGACGGTGGCGTGATCAACCAGATTGGCAAGCGCGGCACGAACGAGTGGCACTTCGGCGCGCAGATCCTCTATACCCCCACCTGGGCGCGTGGCACGCCCCGCAGCACGTACTACTCGGACGCTTTCCCGGGTGAGTCGTCGGGCACGATCTACCAGAACCGCAGCGCCAACAAGGGCTGGGAAGCGGTCGAAAGCGCCTACGTCGGCGGCCCGCTAATCAAGGACAAGCTGTTCATGTTCGCGTCGGTCGAAGCCGACAAGACGAAAGATACGAACACCGGTTCGGTCGAAACGTCGCAGCAGACCAAGCGGACCTTCAAGGATCCGAAGTGGTACGCGAAGCTCGACTGGAACATTACCGACAACCATATCCTCGAGTTGACGGGTGCTTCGACCAAGCACGAATTCAGTGGCACCAATTACGCCTACGACTACGACAACTTCCAGCGTGGCGCTTTCACGAGCCAAGCGGTAGATACGAAGTCGTCCGCGCGCATGTGGATCGCCAAGTACACCGGCTACATCACCGATGACTTCACCGTGTCGGCCCAGTACGGCAAGCAGGTCACGGATATCTACCAGGATCCGTCCAACCCGTACGCGGACATCATTCCTGTCATTTCGTCCAACGCATCGAAGCAGAACCCGGCCCTGAACGGCGGTCGTCCGATCACGAACGTCAATAAGGTCATCCAGATCAAGGATCCGACCCATCAGACGCGTGGCGCCAATTACCGCGTCGACCTGACCTACAAGCTCGCCGACCACACGATCACCGCCGGTATCGATAACCAGCGCACCCAGGATCTCAACGACAGCACGCTGATGGCTCCGAATGCGGGTTACGCTTGGAACTATGGCGTGAACACGAACCCGAACGGCAGCATTGCCAACGGCGTCGACGCTCCCGCGAATTACCCGGGTGGTGAGGGCGGTTACTACGTCAGCAAGTACATCCAGGAGACCAACGCCTCGGTTCGCGTCGAACAGCGCGCCCAGTACATTGAAGATTCCTGGCAGGTGAACGACCGCTGGCTGGTGAAGATCGGCCTGCGCAATGACCAGTTCACCAACTACAACCCCGAAGGTAATGCCTTCATCAAGCAGACCCGTCCGCAGTGGGCCCCGCGCCTCGGCTTCAGCTGGGACGTGTTCGGCGATTCGAGCTTCAAGGTCTACGGCAACGCTGGTCGCTACTACCTCGCGCTGCCCACCAGCGTCGCCCTTCGCGGCGCGTCCGGTTCGTTGTTCACGCAGACGTACTACACCTACACCGGCATCGATGGTCAGGGTCAGCCGACGGGCCTGACGCCAATCAACACCGTCAATGGCGCGGGCGTGCCCTACTCGGCCAACCGCGAGTTCGGCCAGGCGCCGGATCCGAAGACGGTCACCGCGAAGAACCTCAAGGCGCAGTCGCAGGATGAATACATCCTCGGCTTCGACAAGGCGCTGAACGACCAGTACACCTTCGGCATGAAGGGCACCTACCGCAAGCTCAACCGCGCCATCGACGACGTCTGTGACACCGACGTATTCGAGGAGCAGGGTACGCTTCAGGGCGCCGATCTGGATGGTCTGCGCGGTTGCTACTTCTTCAATCCGGGCTCGGCAGCTGTGTTCAACCTGCCGAACGCCGCCGGTGGCTACCAGCAGGTTCGCATCACCAACGCCGATTTCGGTTTCCCGCACGTGAAGCGTAAGTACTACGCGCTGGACACCTACCTCGAACATCCGTTCGACGGCACGTGGTGGGGCCGTGTCACCTACACGTTCTCGAAGAGCTACGGCAACACCGAAGGTCAGGTGAAGTCCGACATCGGTCAGCAGGACATCGCCGCTACGCAGGACTGGGACTACCCGGTGCTGATGGAATACGCCGGCGGCCGTCTGCCGAACGATCACCGTCACCAGATCAAGGCCTTCGGCAGCTGGCAGCTCAACCCGGAGTGGAACCTGTCCGCGATCCTGCAGATGGCATCTGGTGCCCCCGAGTCGTGCCAGGGCCTGTACGGCCCGAACCAGACCAAGCCTGCGTATGACGGCAACTACTACCACTGGTGTGGTGGCGTGCCGGCTCCGGCGGGATCGGCCGGCCAGACGCCGTGGACTCACATCCTCTCGCTCAACGCCGAGTACCGTCCGGCCTTTGCCGATCACAAGCTGGCCTTCAACGTGAACGTGTACAACGTGTTCAACGAGCAGAAGCCGACCCGTCTCGAGCCGGATTACAGCCCGGGCGAGTACAAGCTGCCGCGCTCGTGGGAAACGCCGCGTTACGTTCGTTTCGGCGTCACCTACGATTTCTAATCCGACCGGTGACCCTGGATAGTCTCCCGCCCGTACGGGCGGGAGACCAAAAGCCGCCCATTCTTTGGGTGGCTTTTTTTTTGGTTCTTCACGAATTTCCAGGGCGGCATCACGGCTATTGCTTTATGCGTAACTCGCCCGGAGGGTGGACCCGGAAGGCCCTAGCCTCCCCGCCCACCATCCAACCCGCCTATCCCGTCACCGTCCGAGCCGACGGCGGCGCCTGTACCCACGCGTTCCGCGCTTAACGTGTTTGCCCCGCTGCCCCTAGAAAGCGCGTGGCAGGCAAAGTTTGTGTATGGTTGTATCGCAGGAAATTGAGGGTGCATCTTCGGCATGTCTTCGATGTTTAGGGTCAACTTTGTCGCAGATCGGCCGAAAACCAGACGTTACGCCCTTGACTTTTCCATCGGCGCATTTGCCGGTATGCTCACACGTTCCCCCCGCCAGGCTCGACGCGCCGTGCGCGTGCGTATCCTGCGTGATCCGCTCTTTTTGATTCGTTACGAGGTTCAGACCCATGCGCAGGCTTTTCTTGTCGCTCGCATCCGTGACCACGCTGGCCCTCGCTGGCTGCGGTGGCTCCTCCGGTAACGGCCAGCAGGCCAACGGCGACTCCAACGCGGCCGCTGCGGCAGCCACCAACGTCACGGGCACGGTGACCCTGCGTGACGCGGGCAAGGATCTCTCGCCCAACGCCAAGCTCGAGCTCAAGCTGCTCGACGTCTCGGCCCAGGGCGCGCAGCCGCTCGCGACGAAGACGATCTCCCCGGTGACGCTGCCGCAGTCGTTCCAGCTCGACTTCAACGCGTCGGACGTCAACCCGAACGACATCTACATCATCGAGGCGTCGATGCAGGATGGCGAGCGCCATTACTCGTCGCCGCTGAAGAATCCGGTGCTCACCAAGGGCGCGAAGAACGTCGCCAACATCCAGCTGGTTGGCGAGGCCACGCCGGGTGAGAAAGAACTGGCCGACTTCAACAGCGTCAAGAAGAACATCGGCGGCATGAAGATGACCCAGGGCACCGCGCTGAAGGAAGGCGAATCGCGCGGCTGGCAAATCTTCAAGAAAGGCAACGACGTCCAGTTCGTCATCGAGCTGGTCGACTACGGCGACAAGGGTTTCACCTCCACCAACTACGCCTATAAGAACGGCAAGCCGTGGGTCGTGGTGCAGGAGAAGAAGCCGAGCAAGGACGGCAAACCGACGTCCATCGAGCGCGCGGGCTGGAACGACGCGGGCGAGCTGGTGCTCAAGCAGAACGAAGCCGGCGGCAAAGTCGACGAGCTGAGCGATGCCGACGCCAACAGCCTCAAGAGCCAGGCCGAAGCCATGCTGTCCAAGGCTGGCGGCAAGAAGTAAGCGCGACACCGTATGCACCGAAAAACGCCGGCGTTTGCCGGCGTTTTCCGATCAGGCGAACCAGGTCATTAGAAGGCCATCTTCACGCCGAGGTTCAGGCTGTTGTAGCGCTGCGAGTCGTCGGCGAAGCGACCGCTGTAGGCGGCCCAACCGCTCCAGCGCTGGCTGAAGTCGGCGGAGATGCCGAGATCGGCGGTGGCCCAGTTCTTGTCGGGCGCGAAGCCCTGCACGCTGAAGCGACCGGACATGTTGGTCAGGCCGGCGGTCACGAAGCGATCGTCTGCACGCCCGTCGTGGTTGTAGGCGATTTCAGCGAACGGATGCAGCGTGGTGTTGCCCGACTGCCACGAACCCTGCAGGCGCCAGCCAGCCGTTTCGATGCGGGCGTTGCGGGTCTGCTTGCCGAACTGCATCGCGGTGCTGGTGCTGCCGTACTCGGTATAGCCGAACACGCGCAGCTGCTCCCATTCCACGCTGACGAACGGACCGGTCTTAAGCGATTCGTTGCCGAACCACCAGCCGCCGCTCAGGCCACCGCCCACGTGCGAGCCATCGGTCTTGCCCGTTTCGGTACGGCGGGCCGTGCCCAGGTCGATGCGGCGATCGATGTCGGTGAAACTCAGCTGGCCGAAGCTCACGAAGCCGCCGACGTAGCCGCCGCCGTTGTGATAGAAGGCGTAGCCCGAACCGGCGACGTCCTGCAGCTTGTAACCACCGCCGCCCTTGAAATCGGCGTTGGTCTGACCCAGGCCGAGGGCGACACCGACGTTGACGTTCTCGTTGACCTTCGCATCGGCGCCGACGGTGAGGTTGACGTTGTCGCTGTCGGTGCCCGGCGAGGTGCCGGTGTTCTTGAACTTCTGCTGGCCGTAGTCGACCGATGCGAAGAAGCGCGAGTCGCCACCGAAGTTGTCGGCGAGCATCTGGTTGCGCAGCGAGCGCACGTGCGCGGCGTTCGTGGCCAGGCCGGCCTCGCCAAGCAGCGAGATCTTCTGCGGCGCCTGGATCACCGACACGGCGTACTGGCCGAGGATGGCGTGCGCGGCCGCGGTCGGGTGGATGCCGTCGGCGAACAGGTAGCTCGACGCGTTGGGGTCGCGCAGCGTGTTCGGCGAGCAGGTGAGCGAACTGGCCGTGGTGCAGACCGGCACGGTCACGTTGCTGAAGCCGTAGGCCGACGGATTGGCGATGACTTCGTTGAGCAACGTGTAGGTGTCGATCGGCACGATGCCGCGCTGCGCGGAGGCGAGGCCGCCCGAGAGCACGCCGTTGTAGAGCTGCGACAGCTGGGTGAGGCCGGCGGAGGCCGCGGCGCCCTGCGACATCGCGGCGGGCGTCTTGCCGACGTCCGGCAGGTTGAACACGACGATGGTCTTCGCGCCGGCGGCCTGCAGGGCCTTGAGCTGACCGACCTCGTTCGAGGCGGCCGTGGCGACCGTCACCTGCGCGGTGGCCGGGTTCTGCACGGCGGCGAGCAGGTCGTTCGCGCCGATCCACATGGTGTAGAGCGCATTCGGGTTGGCCTTGCCACCGTTGGCGGCGAGGTAGGTCTGGATCTGCGTGGCGGTCGACGGGGCCACCAGCGGGCCGGCGATGGTATTGGCCACGGCGGCGCGGGCATTGCCGTAGGCGTAGTCGGTGCCACCCTGCAGCGAGGGCGCCAGCGACAGGTTGAAGGCGCTGGCGATGTTCTCGACCGCGACGGTGCCCGGATTGGTGGTGAAGCGTGAGGTGGTGGGCGCGCGCAGGAGGATCGAGACGTTGCCGTTGTCGCTCAGGCTGTCGCCGAACGAGACGACCTGCTGGAACCCGTCGGCGTGTGCCCCGGCGCTGAACAGGAGGGCGGCGCCGATGGCCCCGGCGAGATGGCGGATACGCATGTGGATCACTCCCTGGGTGTTAGAGAAGCGTTACGGTAGCGGAAGCCATACGCATGCGCATGCTGCGCCGCGATAGGCGAGGGGAAGTCTTGGCATGGGGCCGTCAGGCAAGGCCCGGGGGATGACGGTCGTCGACCGGTCGCCCTCGGGCCCTGAGAACTTTCTTGCCGGTGAAGCTTACTTCTTCATGGCGCGCGACAGGGCATCGGCAAACGCGCTGTTGGCCGGTGCGGGCGTGGCCTTGGGTGGCTGGAGGCCGCGTCCGCCACCACCACCACCGCCGCGGCGATTGCCGGCGGGCGCGTCGTCGCGGGCGGGTGGCCGGCCGGTGCGTGCCTCACCGGGCACGTCGTCCAGGCGCATGCTGAGGGCGATGCGCTTGCGGGGCAGGTCGACCTCCATCACCTTGACCTTGACGATGTCACCGGCCTTCACGGCGTCGCGGGGATCCTTGACGAAGGTGTGCGAGAGCGCCGACACATGGACGAGGCCGTCCTGGTGAACGCCGATGTCGACGAAGGCGCCGAACGCGGCGACATTCGTCACGCGCCCCTCGAGCACCATGCCCACGCGCAGGTCCTTGAGGTCTTCTACGCCTTCGGCAAAGGTCGGCGCGACGAATTCCGGGCGCGGATCGCGGCCGGGTTTTTCCAGTTCCTTCAGGATGTCGCGCACGGTGGGTACGCCGAAATTCGCATCGGTGAACTCCTCCGCCTTCAACCCGCGCAGGAATCCGCTGTCGCCGATGACCTGCCTCACCTCGCGGCCGCACTTGGCAAGGATGCGCTCGACCACCGGATAGGCTTCCGGGTGCACGGCGCTGGCATCGAGCGGGTTGCTGCCGCCGCTGATGCGAAGGAAGCCCGCGCACTGTTCGAAGGCCTTGTCGCCCAGGCGCGGTACCTTGAGGAGATCCTTGCGGCTGGGGAAGGGGCCGTTGGCGTCGCGGTGCTTGACCACGTTTTCCGCGACGCTGGCGGAGAGGCCAGCCACGCGCGCAAGCAGCGGCGCCGAGGCGGTGTTGACGTCGACGCCGACGGCGTTGACGCAGTCTTCCACGCGGGCATCGAGGGCGCGGGCGAGCTTCACCTGGTTCACGTCGTGCTGGTACTGGCCCACGCCGATGGCCTTCGGTTCGATCTTGACCAGCTCGGCAAGGGGATCCTGCAGGCGGCGTGCGATCGACACCGCGCCGCGTATGGAGACGTCCAGGTCCGGGAACTCGCGGGACGCCAGTTCCGAGGCCGAATACACGGACGCGCCGGCTTCGCTGACCACGATTTTCGACAGGTTGAGGTCGGCATGCTTGCGGATGACCTCACCCGCGAGCTTGTCGGTCTCGCGCGACGCGGTGCCGTTGCCGATGGCGATGAGGTTGACGCCATGCTGGCGGCACAGCTGCGCGATGCGGGCGATGGACTGATCCCACTGGTTGCGCGGCTCGTGCGGGTAGATGGTGTCGTAGGCGAGCAGCTTGCCGGTGGCGTCCACGATGGCGAGCTTGCAGCCGGTGCGGATGCCCGGATCGAGGCCCATGACGGTCTTCGGGCCGGCGGGCGCGGCGAGGAGGAGATCCTTGAGGTTTTCCCCGAATACGCGAATGGCTTCGTCTTCCGCGGATTCACGCACGCGGCCGAAGAGATCCAGCGTGAGTTGCAGGTGCAGCTTGACCCGCCAGGTAAGGCGCACGGTTTCGCGCAGCCAGGCATCGGCCGGGCGACCGCGATCGACGATGCCCGCGCGCGCGGCGACGCGGCCTTCGCCCTCGGCGTGGCCCTGTTCGGGGTCGACGCCCGGATTGAGGTCGATTTCGAGCACGCCTTCGTTGCGGGCGCGCATGAGGGCGAGCAGGCGATGCGAGGGGATCTTCGCGACCGGCTCGACATGGTCGAAGTAATCGCGGAACTTCGCGCCTTCGGTCTCCTTGCCCGCCACGACGGCGGCACGGATCTGGCCCTTCTCCCACAGCCAGTCGCGAAGCTCGCCGACCAGGGCGGCGTCCTCGGCGATGGTTTCCATGAGGATGGCGCGGGCCCCGTCGAGGGCGGCTTTCGTGTCGGCCACGCCCTTCTCGGCATCGACGAAGCCCGCGGCGATGCTTTCCGGGTCTTGCGTGGGGTCGTCGCGCAGGCCGAGCGCCAGCGGCTCCAGCCCCGCCTCGCGGGCGATCTGGGCCTTGGTGCGGCGCTTGGGCTTGTAGGGAAGGTAAAGATCTTCCAGGCGTGCCTTGGTGTCGGCGGTGAGGATGTCGGCGCGGAGGGCGTCGGTCATCTTGCCCTGCTCGGCGATGCTGTCGAGGATCGCCGAGCGGCGGTCTTCGAGCTCGCGCAGGTAGCGAAGCCGCTCTTCGAGCAGGCGAAGCTGGGTGTCGTCGAGACCGCCGGTCACTTCCTTGCGGTAGCGCGCGATGAAGGGCACCGTGGCGCCGCCGTCGAGCAATTCGACCGCCGCGCGCACCTGGTCGGGCTTCGCGGCGATGTCCTGGGCAATACGTTGTTCGATGCTCTGCATGTCGTTCCTGTGCGTTGCTCGGCCGGCCGTGACGTCGGGCCGGGCCGCCGATGATAGCAAGCACGGGTGACCACCCCGCCCTGAGGCGGGGCGGATCGTCAGGCGTCGAAGCTGCCGGGGGAGCGGACAGGTGCCGGATCCGCCACCTTGCCGGCGCGGCCCACCAGCACGTACGTGCCGGCGACCAGGTCGTGCACACCCTGCTTGCGCTGGGTGAACGCGGTGACGAGATAGCACACGAACGGCACCAGCGTGCTGATTACGTTGACCAGGCGCACCACGTTGCGGGCCGCGGCGCGGGCGGGCGTGAGGCGCCTGCCCTCGACATCGGTGACGCGCAGGCCCAGCGCCATCTTGCCCGGGGTGGCCTGCCACTTGGAGCACTCGAAGGCCACGTAGTAGACGAAACCCAGGACCACCAGCGCGAAGCTGATCGGTCGCGTCGCGGCGCTGAAGGCGACGAAGGCTGCCGTCTGGTCGTGCTGCGCGTTGGCGAGGAACTCCGCCATCAGGCCGTTCATGCCCATCGCCATGGCGATCACGGTGAAAGGCACCATCAGGATGACGTAGTCGATGATCCATGCGCCCACGCGCGCCCAGAACGTCGCGTAGTCCGGCGCGGCCGCCTCCTGGATGCCGAGGAACGGCGGTGGTGTCGGCGGCATGCTGCCGGTGGCCGGCTGGGCCCCGGGAAACAGTTCGCCGAGCGGACGCCAGTCGGTCATCCCCTCGTACCAGCCCAGCTCGTCGGTGCGCACCGTGCCGTCGCGCATCCACTGGCGAACCTCGTCCTCGGTATAGGGTCCGAAGCGCTCGCCGTTGCGTCCGATCCAGACTTGCATGGTTGTCCTTCCGTAAGCTCGTTGCACTGGCCGCGAATGATGCCAGATGGGTCGTGACGGTGCCGCCTGCCGGTCGGCAGGGGGCGTCCGCCCATGCGGCCCGATCAGGCCGCGCGGCGCTTGAGATGGACCAGCAGCAGCGAGATCGCGGCCGGGGTGACGCCGCTGATGCGCGATGCCTGGCCGATGGTCGCCGGGCGCGATCGCTTGAGCTTCAGGAGAACCTCGGCGGAGAGCCCGCGCACGCGGTCGTAGTCGAAGCCTTCGGGGATGGCCGTCGACTCGTGGCGACGCTGGCGCTCGATCTCGTCGCGCTGGCGCTCCAGGTAGCCCGCGTATTTCGCCTGCACCTCGACCTGCAGGGCCACCTCGGCGTCGGGCACCCGCGGGCCCAGTTCGGGCACGGCGGTCAGCGTGGCGTAGTCGAGTTCGGGACGGCGCAGAAGGTCGAGCGCGTGCGTTTCGCGGCTGACGGCGATGCCCAGGGTGCGTTCGACCGCGGCGCCCAGCGCGTTGGTGGGTGCCGCCCACAGGCCGCGCAGCCGCGCGGTTTCGCGTTCGGCGGCATCGCGCTTGGCCTCGAGTCGGCGGAAGCGGTCCTCCGGCACGACGCCGCGTGCGTACCCCTGCTCGGTGAGACGCAGGTCGGCGTTGTCTTCGCGCAGGTGCAGGCGGTATTCGGCGCGCGAGGTGAACATGCGGTAAGGCTCGA
>CAJYHU010000152.1 GCA_913774655.1 uncultured Luteibacter sp.
GGCCACGCCGTCCAGGGACATCGAGTCGCCGGTCTGCTTCATGCCGGTCAGACGGGCGCTGGCCGGGATCGTCTTCACCAGTTCGTCGAACAGGTGGACCATCTGCGACCGGTTGGCCTGGAGCTGCTCGATGATCTGCTTGCGCTGGAGCAGGTCGGAACGGACCTTCTCCAGTTCCTTGATCTTCTCGATGCGGCCGTCGAGCTGCGTGATCTCGCCCTGGAGGTAGGTGTTGCGGTCGTTCTGGTTGTCGATGCGGGCGTCCATCCAGAACGACCACGCGATCAGCACCACCAGCGCCGCGCCGAAGGCCATGCCCAGTTGGAGGTAGAACTCCCGTTCGCGCAGCTTCCGCCGCTCGGCGCGCCAGGGAAGGAGGTTGATGCGTGCCATCAGTCGAAGCTCCTCATGGCCAGCCCGACGGCGATCATCAGGGCCGGGGCGTCCTGGGCGAGGGTCTGGGCCTGCACCCGGTTGGACAGCGCCATGCGCGCGAGCGGGTTGGCGACGATGCAGGGCACGCCGATCTGCTGCTCGAGCAGCTCGGTGATGCCGTCGATGGAGGCGCAGCCCCCGGCCAGCACCACCTGGTCGACGCGGCTGTATTCGCTGCCGGCGAAGAAGAACTGGAGCAGTCGGCTGACCTGCTGGACGACGGATTCCTTGAACGGCTCCAGGGCTTCCATCTCATAGGACTCGGGAAGGCCGCCCTTGCGCTTGGCGCGGCCCGCCTCCTCGTAGGAGAGGCCGTAGCGGCGCATGATCTCGTCGGTCAGCTGCTTGCCGCCGAAGACCTGCTCGCGGGAGTAGATGGTGCGCTGGTTCTTCAGCACCGCCAGGGTCGTCATGGTGGCGCCGATGTCCACCATCGCGACGAGGGCGTCGCGCGACACCTGGAGCTGGTCGGCGACCATCCCGAAGGCGTTTTCCATGGCGAACGCCTCCACGTCGACCACCTTGGCGGTCAGTCCGCCCAGGTCGAGCGCGGCGATGCGCATGTCCACGTTCTCGGTGCGCGAGGCCGCGAGCAGCACGTTGTTCATCTCGGGGTTGTCGCGCACCGGCCCCAGCACCTCGAAGTCGAGGCTCACTTCTTCGATGGGGTAAGGGATGTACTGGTTGGCCTCGACCAGGATCTGGCCTTCGAGGTCATCCTCGGAGAGGTCGGCCGACATGGGGATGACGCGGGTGATCACCGCGGAACCGGCCACCGCGGCGGCGGCATGCCGCGCCTTGGAACCGGACCGGGCCAGGGCGCGGCGGATGGCCTCGCCCACCGCCTCGACCTCGACGATGTTCTTCTCGACCACGGCGTTGGGGGGCAACGGCTCGACGGCATAATGCTCGACCCGGAATCGGCCGCCTGCCTGGCTCAGCTGCAACAGTTTGACCGCGGTCGAACTGATGTCGACGCCGATCAGCGGCGCCGATTTGGGTGTAAAGAGCCCCACGATGTCCCCCTATGCGCCACGCGCCTTCTTGGAATGGTCTTTGGCGCGATGGCATTAGATCGAAAACTTAACGGATTGGCAACGGCCGCCCCAGACCGCGCAACGGCACTATTTCACAAATCCGATCACCGGGTTAGCGCCTACCCCTGACAACCCGTCGAGCGTACCCATCCGGTCCTTGCGAACGGCTTGGCTCTATACTCCGGCTCGACCCAGAAGCCGGTGACGAAGTCTCCATCCATGCGAATCCTCAAGCGTTTGTTGCGGTATGCGTTGTACCTCGCCCTGGCCGGCATCCTTTTCGTCGCCGGGGCGGTGGGCGTCGCCTACTGGCTCCTGGCGCCCCGCCTCCCCTCGGTCGCGGTCCTGCGCGACTACCACATGCAGGTTCCCCTTCGGGTGCTGAGCTCCGACGGCAAGCTCATCGCGTCGTTCGGCGAGACCCGGCGCATCCCCGTGCATATCGCCGACGTGCCCGTACGCCTCAAGAATGCTGTCTTATCGGCCGAGGATGGCGATTTCTATAGCCACCCCGGCATCGATTGGCACGGCATCGCCCGCGCGGGTCTTCACGTGATCGTCTCCGGCGGTGACAAGGGCCCCGGCGGATCGACCATCACCCAGCAGGTGGCCCGCAATTTCTTCCTGAGCCCCGAGAAGCTCTATTCGCGCAAGCTTACCGAGATGTTCATCGCGCTGCGGATGGAAAACGAACTCACCAAGGACCAGATCCTCGAGCTCTACCTCAACAAGATGTTCCTGGGCCACCGCTCCTACGGCGTGGCGGCTGCCGCTTCCTACTATTACGGCAAGACGCTCGACCAGCTCACCGTGGCCGAGTGCGCCACCATCGCCTCGACCTTCCAGTTGCCCTCGGTGGTCAACCCCCTGAACAACCCGCGGCGGATGATCGCCCGGCGCAACTGGGTGCTGGGCCAGATGCTCTCCAACCACTTCATCACCCAGGCGGAGCACGACGAGGCCATCAAGGAACCCAACGACGCGTTCCCGCACGAACAGCAGATCGAGGTCGACGCGCCCTACCTTGCCGAAATGGTGCGCCAGCAGACCCTCGAGAAGCTTGGCAACGACGCGCTCACCGAGGGCTACGTGGTGCACACCACGGTGTCCAGCGAAGACCAGAACGCCGCCAACGAAGCCTTGCGCGGCAAGCTCTCGGCCTACGATCGCCGCCACGGCTACCGCGGCCCCGAGGGTCACGAAGAACTCCCGGCCCAGGCCGGCCCGGACGATTACGACCGCATTCTCGCCGGCTACACGAGCGTGGCCGGCATGATGCCCGGCATCGTGACGGAAACCGGTCCGAAGGAGGCCAAGGTGTACCTGTCCGCGAAGGAGACGGCCACGCTGAGCCTGGAATCCATCGCCTGGGCGCGTCCCTACGTCAACGAAGGCCGGGCCGGCGCCACGCCGACCCGGGTCGACGCCGTGCTTAAACGAGGCGACATCGTGCGCCTCATCCGCAGCGAAAAGGACGACATCGCCGAGGACGCCAAGGCATCGGACACCGCCGCCGGCACGGAAACCGGCAAGGCCGCACCGCAGAAGGGCCCCTGGCGCCTGACCCAGATCCCGGCGGTGCAGGCGGCCCTGGTCTCGCTCAACCCGGAAGACGGCGCGGTGCGCGCGCTCGTCGGCGGCTTCAGTTTCGTGCGCTCCAAGTTCAACCGCGCGGTAATGGCGGCGCGCCAGCCGGGGTCGAGCTTCAAGCCGTTCCTTTACTCGGCAGCCTTCGAGCGCGGCTTCACGCCGGCCTCGATCGTCAACGACGCCCCGGTGGCCTTCCCCGATCCCTCGCGTCCCGACGGCATGTGGACGCCCGCCAACGACGACAACAAGTTCAACGGCCCCATGCGCCTGCGCGAGGCGCTGGTGCAGTCGAAGAACCTCGTGTCGGTGCGGCTGCTCGATGCCGTGGGCGTGCGCTACGTTCGCGACTATGCGACCCGCTTCGGCTTCACGCCGGACGCGCTTCCGCAGAATCTCTCGCTCGCCCTGGGCACGGCGTCGGTCTCGCCGATGGCGATGGCGCGCGCCTATGCCGTGTTCGCCAACGGCGGGTACCTGATTACCCCGTATTTCATCTCGCGCATCGATGACCGGGATGGACATCCGGTCTACGTGGCCAATCCCGAGCGTGCCTGCGCCGACTGCCAGGAGCGCCTGCTCAATCCGACGCCGCCCGGTCCGCCGACGCATCCGTCCACCGCACTCATCCCGGCCAAGCCGGCCAGCGCGGGCAGCGCCGGCGGCAACGGGACGGGCGACGCGGTACTGCCGGCCGATGCCCACGACAACGCGAGCCAGCCGCCCAAGCTGGCGCCCCACGTCATCGACGTGCGCAACGACTACCTGGTCACCTCGATGATGATGGACGTCATCAAGCGCGGCACCGGCTCCGCGGCGCGCGCGCTGGGACGCGACGACCTCGCCGGCAAGACTGGTTCCACCAACGATCACCGCGATGCCTGGTTCGTGGGCTTCAACGGGGATTACGCCACCGCGGTATGGGTGGGCTTCGATGACTTCAGTTCGCTGGGTCGCGGCGAATTCGGCGCCAAGGCCGCGCTGCCGATCTGGATGGACTACATGGGCGCCGTGCTGAAGGACAAACCCTCGCACACGCTCGCCATGCCGCCCGGCATCGCCACGGTGCAGATCGACCCGGCCTCGGGCCTGCCTTCGCCCGGCGGCATGAACGAAATCATGAAGGTCGAAGATGTCGACCATCTCCGCGAGCAGGCGCAACAGAAACAGCAAGAGGAGCAGCAGGACCACGCCTACGACATTTTCTGAGCGGGCGCCGGTGTTCGGCGCCCGCCGGGCAGACGCATACACCACACATGGGGGTGAGTCATGGCACGAGGCGAACACCACAGGATCCATGCCCAGGACCGGACGCAGCGCAATCGCGTCCTCGTCGCACAGGAAGCGGCCCGCTTGATGAGCGAGCATGGCATTCGTGACTTCCACCACGCGAAACTGAAAGCGGCCGAGCGACTCGGCATCATCGATACCCAGGCCCTGCCCCGCAACAACGAGATCGAGGACGCCCTGCGCGAACACCAGCGCATCTTCCATGCGGACACCCAGCCCCAGGCGCTTCGTACGCGTCGCGAGGCCGCCATGGAGGCGATGCGGTTCCTGCGCGGGTTCGACGCGCGCCTCGTGGGCGCCGTGCTCGAAGGCACCGCTGACGAACACTCCGCCGTGTGCCTCCACGTCTTCAGCGACGACCCCGAGGCGCCGGGTCTTTTCCTGAGGGAGCAAGGCATTCCGCTGGAGACCCAGACCCGTCGCCTGCGCTGGTCCGATCGCGAACAGAGTGAGCACACGGTGCTGCTGTTCGGTGCGGACGGCATCCCGTTCGACATCACCGTACTGCCGGTCGACGCGATCAGGCAGGCGCCCCTGGACCGGGTCGACGAACGACCGATGCGCCGGGCAAGCGTTGCGATGGTGCAGCAGTTGCTCGCCGAAGAGGACATGGCGGCTTACAACTCGCCCTAGCGCCGCGTCGTGTGAGGGACGGATGGTGCGCGCGGTCGCGCAGCAGATGCGGACCGTGTCCGCGAACCCTCAGGGTGCAACCACGCGGATAACGGGGCGGGCCTCATGGAGCGGGTGTCTGGCGTAGGGCGAGGCCCTACCGCTGCCGAAAAAAAACCCCGCGTTGTCTCGCGGGGTTTTCCGTTTTTAGCGCTTGTCGTTGGACACGTAATCGCGAACGTCGGCGCCGGTGTAGATCTGGCGCGGACGGCCGATGCGCGATCCCGGGGTTTCGTGCTGCTCGATCCAGTGGGAGATCCAGCCGGAGGTGCGCGCGATGGCGAACATCACGGTGAACATCTCGGTCGGGATACCCAGGGCCTTGTAGATGATGCCCGAGTAGAAGTCGACGTTCGGGTAGAGCTTGCGCTCGACGAAGTAGTCGTCCTTCAGCGCGGCTTCCTCGAGCTTCATCGCCACGTCGAGCAGGGGATCGTTGACGCCCAGCTCGTTGAGCACCTTGTGGCACATCTCGCGGATGATCTTGGCGCGCGGGTCGAAGTTCTTGTAGACGCGATGACCGAAGCCCATCAGGCGGAACGGATCGTTCTTGTCCTTCGCGCGCTTGACCGCCGTCTCCACCTTGTCGGCCGAACCGATTTCCTGCAGCTGCAGCAGCACGGCTTCGTTCGCGCCACCGTGCGCCGGGCCCCACAGCGCCGTGATGCCGGCGGCGATCGAGGCGTAGGGGTTGGCACCGGTGGAACCGACCAGACGCACCGTGGAGGTAGAGGCGTTCTGCTCGTGGTCGGCGTGCAGGATGAACAGCAGGTCGAGCGCCTTGGCCACGACCGGGTTCAGTTCGAGCGGCTCGCTCGGCACTTCGAACATGGTGTGCAGGAAGCGGGTGACGTATTCGAGGTTGTTGCGCGGGTAGCGCGTCGGCCAACCGATCGAATGACGGTAGATGGCTGCGGAGATCGTCGGCATCTTCGCGATGAGGCGGATGGCCGCGAGCTTGCGGTCGTCGGGGTTATCGACGTCGAGGTCGTCGTGGTAGAACGCGGAGAGCGACGCGATCGACGCGGCCAGCATGGCCATCGGATGCGCGTTGTGGTGGAAGCCCTTGAGGAAGTCCTTAAGGTTCTCGTGCATCATCGAGTGATGCGTGATGTCGCTCTCGAACTTGGAGAACTCCGCCTTGGTCGGCAGCTCACCGTTGAGCAGCAGGTAGGAGGTTTCGAGGAAGGTCGACTTCTCGGCCAGTTGCTCGATCGGGTAGCCGCGATAAAGCAGCACGCCCTTGTCGCCGTCGATGTAGGTGATGGCGCTCTTCGTGCTCGCGGTGCTGCCGTAGCCCGGGTCGTAGGTGAAGTAGCCGGTGTCCTTGTAGAGCGTGCCGATGTCGACGCACTCGGCGCCGAGCGTGCCGCCGATGACCGGCAGTTCGCTCACGGGCTTGTTGGACTCATCGACCAATTTGACGGTTTTGGCGTCGGA
>CAJYHU010000153.1 GCA_913774655.1 uncultured Luteibacter sp.
CGCGCGCTGACAACAGGTCAAAAAAAACATCGCCAGCCCTGGGGCTGGCGATGTTGATGGTGCGAGCCGGCTTACTGCTGGCCGTTCTGGACGTCGTAGGCGCCGCTGGACGCCTCCTTGCCCTGCATGCGGTCAGGCAAGCTGCCCTTCTGCGGGGTGTCTTCCAACTGGCGGGCGTCCTTCTCGACGGCGTTCAGGCGAACGAGCTCGCCCTTCTTGTCGTAGTACACGGCAAAGCCGTAATCCAGCGCCATGCGAGCCATGAATCCCAGGTGGGCATCGCGCACCTTGGAATCGTCGCTGGGCAGGAGCAGCACGGTCTTGGGCAGCTTGCCCTGGTCTTTCAGGTAAGCAAAGTGGCTGCCGGTGTCCGCGGCGGACAGCACGGCGCCGTCGACCAGGAACTGACCGCTCTTGTAGGCTTTCAGCGTGTAGTCGAACTGGCCCTGCTCGGTGGCGACGTGGTCGTTCTTCGAGACGCCACGGTGGCAACCGGCCAGCACCAACATGCTGGCGAGGAGGATCGCCGCGGCGGCGCGGGTCATCAGGGTGGAAGCTCGGATCATGCGGTGTCTCCGTGAATCGGGTAGGGCCTGGAAAAAGCCGAGTCTACCGCGCGCGGATGTCGGGCGCGGCTGCGACGGAAAAGGTGTTCAGGTGCTCGGAAGGGTGACGCCGCGCTGGCCCTGGTATTTGCCGCCACGGTCGGCGTAGGACACGTCGCAGACTTCGTCCGACTCCAGGAACAGCATCTGCGCCACGCCCTCGTTGGCGTAGATTTTTGCGGGCAGCGGCGTGGTGTTGGAGAACTCCAGCGTCACGTGACCCTCCCACTCCGGCTCCAGCGGCGTCACGTTGACGATGATGCCGCAGCGCGCGTAAGTGCTCTTGCCCAGGCAGATGGTGAGCACGGTGCGCGGAATGCGGAAATATTCCACGGTGCGGGCCAGGGCGAACGAATTGGGCGGGATGATGCATACGTCGGATTTCACGTCGACGAAGCTTCGCTCGTCGAACGCCTTCGGGTCGACGATGGTGGAGTTGATGTTGGTGAACACCTTGAACTCGTCGGCGCAGCGGACGTCGTAGCCGTAGCTCGAGGTGCCGTAGGAGACGAGGCGGTGGCCGTCGCGTTCCTTGACCTGGCCGGGGGCGAACGGCTCGATCATGCCGTGCTGCTCGGCCATGCGGCGAATCCACTTGTCGGACTTGATGCTCACTTACGATCTCCCTCGCTGGAGCGGGAAAGGTATCGGAACGCCCTCGAACACGCCACTTCAGGTGTTCTGGATGACGATCTTCGGGAAGGAAATGGCCTTGTTGCGGGCCTCCAGGGACAACCTGGCCGCCGTGGCCCTGGCGATCGCCCGGTAGCGCGCCGTCAGGTCGGCATCGGGCATCGCCGCCACCGTGGGGCGGCCGCCATCGGCCTGCTCGCGGATGCGGATGTCCAGCGGCAGGTCGCCAAGGAAGGCGATGCCCGCTTCGGCCGCCATGCGCGCGCCGCCGCCCTGCCCGAAGATGTGCTCCTCGTGGCCGCAGTTCGAGCAGACGTGGGTGGCCATGTTTTCCACCACGCCGAGCACCGGCACCTCCACCTTGCGGAACATGCCCAGCGCCTTGCGGGCGTCGAGCAGGGCGATGTCCTGGGGGGTGGTGACGATGACCGCCCCGGAGACAGGCACTTTCTGCGAGAGGGTCAGCTGGATGTCGCCGGTGCCGGGCGGCAGGTCGATCACCAGGTAGTCGAGCCCGTCCCAGCGGGTGTCGGTGAGCAGTTGCATGAGGGCCTGGGTGACCATCGGGCCACGCCAGATCATCGGGGTGTCGTCGTCGATGAGCACGCCGATCGACATCGCCTGGAGGCCATGGGCTCGCATCGGCTCGATGCTCTTGCCGTCGGGCGAGACCGGCTTGCCGCTGAGGCCGAGCATACGCGGCTGGCTCGGTCCGTAGATGTCGGCGTCGAGGATACCCACGGTGGCGCCTTCGGCGACCAGCGCCAGCGCCAGGTTGACCGACACCGTGGACTTGCCCACCCCGCCCTTGCCCGAGGCGACGGCGATGATGTTCTTCACGCCCGGCAGGGGTGCCAACTGGCCCTGCACCTTGTGAGCGTGCACCCGCCAACCGACCGACACGGCGGCGGCGGCGATGCCGGGCTCGGCCTCCAGGGCCGCCCGCGCCTCCGCCGCCGCCTGCTCGACGTAGCCGGCGGCCGGGTAACCGAGCTGGATGTCCACCGACACGCGGTCGCCGTCCACGCCGACGGCGCGCACCGACGCGCCGAGCGGCTGACCGGAATGGGGATCGGGTACGCGGTCGAGGACACCGCGCACCAGGGTTTCGCTGGCCTGGCTCATGGGGAGGTACTACGGAAAATCGAAGATCGCCCATTATGCCAGCCCCCGCTTCGTACCGCCGGCCGAGGGGCCCTGAACGGCGTGGCGCGATGCAGCTTGACGGTTCGTGCCCGGCTTCGTCAGGCTCCGGCCATACCTGACCGTACGGGGAGACCGCACATCCATGAAGACCCTGATCCGCACCACGCTCGCTCTCGCGCTCACCGTCGGCGCCTTCCCCGCTTTCGCCGCCATGGACACCCCGGTGGGCAAGTGGACGACCATCGACGACGAGACCCACGAGGTGAAGTCGATCGTGGAGATCACGGACAACGGCGGCGTGCTGGAGGGCAAGGTGCTCCAGGTGCTCAAGTCCGACCACGGCCCGCACCCGACCTGCGAAAAGTGCGACGGCGAACGCAAGGGCAAGCCCATCGAGGGCATGACCATCATGTGGGGTCTGAAGAAGGACGGCGACGAGTGGTCCGGCGGCCAGATCCTCGACCCGTCGAAGGGCAAGATCTACAAGGTCACCCTCAAGCTCGAAGACGGGGGCAAGACGCTCGACGTGCACGGCTACATCGGCTTTTCGCTGATCGGCCGCAGCCAGGAGTGGGTGCGCGCCGAATAACGCGTCACGCGCGCGGGGGCGCGATCGCCCTCCCGCACACCCGAGCCGTCTGTCGGTGGCCGGTCGTCCTTCGGCGCGGCCGCGCTCCCATGCCATAATCCCCGGTCCCATAGCCGACCGTGTGAATCATGGCCCGCCGCATCCTCGTCACCAACGCCCTCCCCTACGCCAACGGCCCGCTGCATCTGGGCCACATGCTCGGCTACATCGAGGCCGACATCTGGGCTCGGGCGCAGCGCATGCAGGGCAACGAGGTCTGGTACGTGGCCGGGGAAGACGCCCACGGCAC
>CAJYHU010000154.1 GCA_913774655.1 uncultured Luteibacter sp.
GCCATCGGCATTCCAGCTGACCCGCGAACCGTAGGTGGGCAAGGCCACGCGAAACGGCTTGTGCGTGTGGCGGGCGAACGCGTCGATCCACGCCGTGGCGACGGCCGGATCGAACAGGCCCGCCTGCGGCGCCTGGACGGCGTGGACCTGGAGCACGGCGTCGTCGGGTACCTCGAGAAGGTCGTCGAGCGCGGTGGACCCGTTCCAGGTGGGCAACGCGGTGATCGACAGCGGCACGCCGGGGAGCCGCGACTTCAGGTCGCGCAGGAACGCGGTGTACGCCGGCAGCCGCGCGGTGGGACAGTCGTAATCGATCTCCAGGCCCGCCGCCCCCGGCCAGTCTTGCACCACGGACACGATGCGCGCGGTCAACGCTGTCGGATCGAACCGGGCAAGGCGACCATCGATCCGCACGACGAGGACGACCGGGCGACGGCTGCGTGCGAGCGTGTCGCGATCGGGCGCGAACCCGTGGAAGCGTCCGTCGCGATCGGCCTGGGCCACGAGCACGTGCCAGGCCCGCACGAGGTCGGACGAGGCGTCGACGGCATCACGCAGGCCCGGCGTCCATTGCCGCTGCCAGACGTAGGCATCGTGGGTGAGCGGCGCGTTCGGCGCGCCGCACGCGCCCACCAGCGTGACCATCGCGGCCAGGAGGAGCAGGCGATTGATGACGGCCACGCCGTGGATCCCTTCGTTACGTCGCGCGAAGCGCGCGGCGCTCATTCTAGCGGGATGCGTCGACCGAGATCGTCCTGTCGATCAAAGCCAGCCTTTCTGCCGGGCCAGACGGTAGGCCTCGATGCGATTGGCGGCACCGAGCTTGCCGATCGCTTCGGAAAGGTAGTTGCGCACCGTGCCGTGCGATAGGTTGAGCTGCGTGCCGATCTCGCTGGCCGCGTGCCCTTCGCCGGCCAGACGCAACACCTGCCGTTCGCGATCGTTGAGCGGATCGGCATCCGACCATGCCTCGAGCGCCAGTTGCGGATCGATGGCGCGGCCACCGCGATGCACGAGACGCAACGCGTCGGCGAGGCCTTCGGCCGGCGCATCCTTGAGCAGGTAGCCGCTCACGCCGGCGTCGAGCGCACGGCGCAGGAACCCGGGGCGGGCGAAGGTGGTCACGATCACCACCTTGATCGGCAGTTCGTGGCGATGCACGCGCTGGGCGATTTCCAGGCCCGTCAACCCGGGCATCTCGATATCGGTGACCAGCACGTCGGGCTTGAGCCGTTGCAGTTCGCGCCACGCGCTCTCGCCGTCGGGCGCGGAACCGAGTACCTCGATGTCCGGCTCGAGATTGAGCAACGCCGAAAGCGCCCCGCGCACCATGGCCTGGTCTTCGGCCAGCAGCACGCGGATCATGCGACGGACTCCGTCAGGGCCGGCGACAGCGTGAGCGCGATCGTCAGCGTGGTGCCCTGCTTCGCCGGCGAATCGATGGCGAGCGAGCCGCCCACCTGGCGAACGCGTTCGCGCATGCCCGACACGCCGTTGCCGTGGGCGGCGAGTCCGCCGCGCCCGTTGTCGCTGATCCGCATCGAGAATTCCTTACCTGTCCGGATGATGTCCACTCGCGCGGCGCTGGCCTGCGAATGGCGATGGATATTGGTGATCGCCTCACGCAACACGAGCGCGAGCGAGGCCTGCACCGATTCGGGCAACCGCAGCGCGTCGGGCATGGACGTGTCCAGGGCGATACCCGAGGCTTCGAGCATCACCCGGGCCGCTACCAGCTCACTGGCCAGGTCGCCCGCCCTGAGACCGGTGACCGCGCTGCGTACCTCCCCCAGCGTATGCCGTGCAACCCGCTCGACCTCCTCCATTTCACGTTGGGCGCGAGCGGGATCGGCCATGGCCAGGCGCCGGGCGAGTTCCGATTTCAACGTGATCAACGAAAGCGTGTGGCCCAGCAGGTCGTGCAGGTCGCGACCGATGCGCTCGCGTTCGGCGAGCGTCGCCAGGCGCCGCACCTCGACCTGTGAAAGGCGCAACTCGAGATCCCTGCGCGCCGAGCGCACGTAGAGAAAGTTGCTCATGCCACCCGCCAGGCCGGTCAGAGCCACGACCGCGGCGTGCCACGCCGGAATACCGAACACCACCGACCACGCGAGGGTCAGTACGGCGGCGGCCGCGGTCGCTCCCAGCCAGAGCCCGGGGCGGGCGGCGAACGCCAGCAGGGCCAGGCCGATGGCGACGAGGCCGAGCGCCACGCCGTTGACCGGCCAGAGCGCGAAACCGGTGGCCACGATGGCGAGCGCGTGGAACGGCAGGCGCTTCATCGACCCGAGGAAGGCCTGCGCGTAACACACCAGGTAGATCACGATGGACAGCACGGTGGGCAGGAACCACCGCCAGTGGAAGCCGTTGACCGCCCATGGCGCCTGGATGAGCGCAAACAGCCACAGTACCTGGAGGGCCGCCTGCCAACGCAGGTAGGCCGGCGAATGCAGGCTGCCGAGCAGTGAATCCTTGCGTGGCACCGGGAGAGCCATCACGACGCCAGCTGCCTTGCGTCGACCGAAAGCGGCGGGCGACGGTCACGCTCGTCGGCGAGCAAGGGCACGGCGACGCGCAGTCGCGTGCCCTTGCCGCGCTCGGAATCGATCTGCAGGGTACCGCCGAGCGCCTTCACGCGTTCGCGCATGCCGGCCAGTCCGTTGCCCTCGGTCCCGACGCCACCTCGCCCGTTGTCGGAGATGCACAGGGCGAGCGTGCCTTTTTCCACGGCGACCCTTGCTTCGGCGTGCGTCGCCTGCGCATGGCGATGGATGTTGGTGACCGCCTCGCGAAGCACCAGGGCCAGTCCCGCCTCCACGCGTTCGGGCAGGGCCGGCACGTCGCTGACATAGTCGAAGGTGACCAGCGACGCGTTGAGCATGAGACGGGCCGAGGCCAGTTCGGCGGCGATGCCCGTGGCCCGGATGCCGGTGACCGCCGAGCGCACTTCGGCCAGCGCGTGGCGGGCGATGCGCTCGGTTTCCTCGATTTCGTGGCGTGCCGCCGCGGGATCGCGATCGATCAGCCGGCGCGACAGTTCCAGTTTCAGCGTGATCAGCGACAGGGTATGGCCGAGCAGGTCGTGCAGGTCGCGACCGATGCGTTCGCGCTCGGCCGTGGCCGCCAGGCGCCGCACTTCGTCCTGGGAGAGTTTCAGCGCCGCGTTGTGCTTCGCGTTGGCGCGGTAGAAAAGGTTCAGCGTGCCCACGGACACCGAGATGAGCGACAGAAACGCCATGGCCTGCCAGGGCCAGCCGGCCGCCAGCCGGGCCGTCGCGCAGAACGCCGCCAGCACCAGGGCCATGCGCAGGTAGGCGATGCGCAACGAGGCGTTCAGGCCGACGAAACTCGCCGCGTAGACGATGAAACAGGCGCCGCCGCCGTGTCCCGCGTAAAGGCAATCCAGGCCCAGCAGCGCGATGGCCACGCCGAACCAGGGCGCCTGCCGGATGGGCCGGAACAGCACGCACGCGTAAAGGAACAGGAAGGTCGGAAACGCCAGCAGGGTGATCGCCAGCCACCGCGGCGGCAGCGGATCGCCGTCCATGAGGTCGATGAAGAAATAGATCGTCCAGATCAGATGGAACAGGTTGGCGACGCGCTGCCGGGGGGTCTCGCCGAACCGTATCCACAGCGAATCCGGCGTCGGTTGGAACCACGAGCGGGCCATGGGCGTATCCGATGAGAGACGTGGACGCATGCTACTTCAACCGTGGCGACGCAGGCGACGGGCGGCGATCGTGACGAAGACCGCGGTGTACCCGGCCAGCACGAGCACATGGATGCCGATGCCTCCCTCGCCCAGCCCCACCGCCGCCAGCGCGAGCTGGTCCAGGTGATAGGCAGGCCACAGCGGCGCGATGTCACGCAGCACCCCGGGCATCATCGACAAGGGAAACCACAGGCCAGCGAGGAACGCCATGGGCAGGTAGACGAGGTTCACCACGCCGGGCGCACCCTGTCCCTTCACCACCGTGCCCAGCATCAGGCCCAGGGCGCAGAACGGCAGGGCACCGACGACTTCCACCAGGTAGAACGCAGCGATCCGGGATGGCGGCAGATCGACGTGGGCGGCGAACGTCGCCAGTCCCAACAGCAGGGTGGCCACCATCGCGGCCACCAGCAGGGCCATGCACATCTTGCCGGCGAGATACGCGCCGGGCGGCATCGGCAGCGCGCGCTTGAGCGTGAGCAGGCCGGTGTCCCGCTCCAGGGCCAGCGACACGCCAAAGCCGAACAAACCCGGCGACATCACGCCGAACGTGCCGTAGGACGCGAGAAGGTAGCGCGCCGCCGCGGCGCGGTCCGGCTGGGCCATGACGATGCCGAACATCACGTAGAACGCCGCCGGGAACAACAACGTGGGCAGGAGGAACCCGGGGTTGCGCAGGTAGCGCAGGCACTCCGCGCGGGCTTCTTCGAGGTAGGCGTTGAACACGCGGCCCGCGCTCATGGCGGGAACGGCGGTGCTTTCGATCACGGCGCTCATGCGGCCTCCTGGTGGATGTGCGCGACATCGTCGCGGGTGATGTCGACGAAGGCTTCGGCCAGGCTCGCGCGCTGTACTTCCAGGCCGGCGAGCGCCACGTCGGCGTCGAGCAGCCGGCGGACCGTGGCTTCGGGTTCGGTGGTCGCGATCTCCAGGTGATCGTCCTTGCGCACGGCGGACACCACGCCCGGCCACCGCCAGGCGATCTCGGCGCCCACCGTGGTGACGCAGCGCACGCGGCTGGTGGCGATGCGCGCACGAAGCGCGTCCACCGTGCCTTCGGAGACGACGGCGCCCCGCGCGATGACGCAGACGCGGTCGGCGAGGGCCTCGGCTTCTTCCAGGTAATGCGTGGTCAGCACCACGGCACATCCCTCGCCGACCAGGCGGCGCACCGCCGCCCAGAGTGCCTGGCGGGCGGGAAGGTCCATGCCCACGGTCGGCTCGTCGAGAAAGAGCAGTTCCGGTCGGCCGATCATCGCCATGGCGAATTGCACGCGGCGCTGCTGTCCGCCGGACAACGCCTCGTAGCGGCGTGCCAGGACATCGTCGATGCCCGTCAGGGCCGCGCATTCGGCCACCGACCGGGGTGCCGGGTAGTAGCTGGCCGTGAGGCGAAGCAGTTCGGCCACCTTCAGCGTGGCGGGCAAATTCGCCGACTGAAGCATCACGCCGATGCGCCGGTGCGCCTCGATATCGTGCGGGTCACGACCGAACAGGCTGACGTGGCCTTCGTCCGCCGGCATCAGGCCCAGCAGCAGGCCGATGCTGGTGCTCTTGCCGGCGCCGTTGGGCCCGAGCAGCGCGAGGAGCTCGCCGCGGTGGATATCGAGATCGATCCGCTCGAGCGCGGTGATCGCGCCGTAGCGCTTGGAAACCTGTTCGAGTCGGGCAATGCGGGTGTCTTGGGTCATGGTCGCCTCCTTGCGATGCAACATATTCCCGTGCAACCCCTTGGCGGCAGTCGTTTGCGTCATTGTGCGGATGTGACAAGCGTCACCCCGGGGTTACGCGGGTAAAAACCGCGTGTTATGCTGCGTGGATAATTCTTTTATTTATATACACTTAGGCTTCATCTCGCGGCTTCGCGGCTTTCGAATACGAGGAGTGGTTATGGACGTCATCGGTCATCTGCGCGAACTGCGCGACTTCGGCGGCAAGCCGCGTACCCGTGGCCTGCCCGACGCCACCGTCGAGCGTTTCGCCCGCGACGACGCCTCGCTCGTGCGCGCCATCGAAGACGCCGTGACCTACCATCGCGCCCTGCGTGCCGACATGGCCGACTTTCTCCGGCTCGACGAAGCCGAGCAGATCCACCGCTTGCAGGCGGGCCTGGTCAACTTCTATCCCGACGACGGCGTGAATCCCTACGTGCCGGCGGCCGCCCGCGGCCCATGGATCGTGACCCTCAAGGGCGCGGTGCTGCACGACAACGGCGGCTACGGGATGCTGGGCTTCGGTCACAACCCTGAAGCCATCATCGAAGCGATGTCGCGTCCGCAGGTCATGGCCAACGTGATGACCGCCAACGTCGCGCAGCACCGTCTGTCCGACGCGCTCCATCGCGAGATCGGTCGCAGCCGCGGCGGCAACCCGTATTCCCGTTTCCTGTGCCTGAATTCCGGGTCGGAGTCGGTCACGCTCGCCGGACGCATCGCCGACGTCAACGCACGCCTGATGACCGATCCCGGTGCGCGACATGCCGGTCGCACCATCAAGCGGCTTGCAGTGAAGGGGGCCTTCCACGGTCGTACCGAGCGGCCCGCGCTCTACTCCGACTCGTCGCGCCGCAACTACCAGCAGCACCTGGCGAGCTTCCGCAACGAAGACACCCTGCTGACGGTCGAGCCGTACAACGTCGCCCAGCTGAAGGCGGTGTTCGACGAGGCCGACCGTAACGGCTGGTTCATCGAAGCGATGTTCCTGGAACCGGTGATGGGCGAAGGCGATCCCGGTCGCGCCCTCACCCCCGAGTTCTACGCCGCGGCGCGTGAACTGACCCGCGACCACGGCACGCTGCTGCTCGTCGATTCGATCCAGGCGGGCCTGCGTGCCCACGGCGTGCTGTCGATCGTGGATTACCCCGGTTTCGAATCGCTCGAGGCGCCGGATCTGGAAACCTTCTCCAAGGCGCTCAACGCCGGCCAGTATCCGCTGTCGGTGCTCGCGGTGTCCGAACGCGTTGCCGGGCTGTATCGCAAGGGCATCTACGGCAACACGATGACCGCCAACCCGCGCGCGCTCGACGTGGCGGTGGCGACGATGCACGAACTCACCGACGAGGTCCGCCGCAACATTCGCGAACGCGGCAAGGAATTCGTGCAGAAACTCGAGACGCTCAAGGGCGAGCTCGGCGGGCTGATCACCAAGGTGCAGGGCACGGGCCTGCTGTTCTCCTGCGAACTGGCGCCGGAGTTCAAGTGCTACGGCGAAGGGTCCACCGAGGAATACATGCGCGAGCGCGGCGTCGGCGTGATCCACGGCGGTGCCAACTCGCTGCGCTTCACGCCGCACTTCCGGGTGACCAGCGCGGAGGTCGACCTGATTATCGACGAG